>NZ_VNXM01000039.1:0-238809 GCF_009820205.1 Escherichia sp. HH26CH | reverse complement strand
GGTCTGTACGTCAGAAACGACCGTAAAGTGACGGTGGAAGGGAAGCAGGAGCATAAGACGACGGGGAACCATGTCAGTCTGGTGGAGGGGAAACACAGCCTGGTGGTGAAGGGGGACCTGGCGAGGAAGATTAGCGGTGCGCTGGGAATGAAGGTCCGGGATGAAATTGTACTGGAGAGTGGCGGTAAAATCACCATGAAAGTGGGTGGTTCGTTTGTGGTCATCCATTCAGGGGGCGTGGACATCGTCGGGCCGAAAATCAATCTCAATAGCGGCGGTAGTCCGGGAGCGCCGGTGCCGGCGCTGCAACCGGCGGTTCTGAAAGCGCTGGCAGATGATAAAAGTTTAGCGGCTGAGAAAAATGATAGTAATGCATCGTCCGATCAGAATGATAACAACGATGAGGGTGAGGAAGCGCCAGAAAAATCGGTGTGTAAGGAGTGCCTGAAAAGGGCGCAAGAAGCCGCCGCCGCTTTTGCGCCTCGTGGATAAGGGAGAATGACAATGATAACAGTATCGCCACACGCTAGCGATCAAGACAAATATATTATCTGGCTGAAGCAGGCTGAATCATTCTGTTCTGCCGCTGGTATGGATTACATAGATGTGCTTGTTGACCAGGCTGGAACCGACCAACCTTTGCAAAATGAGATGCTTCATTTGTCGCCAGCTATTCACTGGTATGCCCTCTTTGAAGGAACGCCTGAAGCAGAGACGATGGAGTATTCCCCTGTAGTGTTACGCCTGTACTTTGCGCTCAGTAGCCATCGCAAATGTCTGGCACAACTGATGGCGTCATTTGCTGATACGCCTCGTCTTACTTTGTTGATATCCCCTCTTACATTCGACCTGCTGGGTCGGCATCTTCAGGTATTGTCACAGGTTCAGTGGGAAGAACAGACCGGATTGCTGCGTTACTATGATAATCGGGTGTTCCCTTTACTGTTCACACATGTTTTGAACAACGAGCAGCAGGCGACATTTACTGATATTGCGTTGTTCTGGAGCTGGTTAGACCGTGATGGAGAGATTAACTGGAAATCAGGAAGTTTTTCACCAGAACGCAGGCTTACTGACAACCCGGAGATGAATCGGGTGGATGATGTACAGGTGGGATTGATGGGATGTATCTGCGACGCTGAAGCCCTGATGAAGGAGAAAGCAGTCATTGAAATCAGTCAGGAAAGCTATTTTTCGCACTGTCTTGATATTGCTATCAGGGCCAATGACGCGGGATATTTCGGGGCTTTGCGGGACTTCGAGGGATAATATTGTGGTGATGTACAGGGGTATACATAAAATCATTCAAGTTGCATCAAGGCGGCAAGCAAGCGAATCCCCAGGAACGTACATAAGTACGTGACTGGGGGAATGAACGTAGCCAACGCAGAGGCAGCTTGAAGGATGATGTGTATATTTATCTTTTTAAAAGTCCGTAGCTGTTAATATCAAGAGATAATCGTAAAATAAGCGGAAAATCAAGCCCGACATGTAATGGTAGTATCCATCATGTTGCATTTGTGTTCGATCGTAATGTCAGTTCACTTGGCTGCAATATATTTTGCGTAATATCATCAATGCTCTGTCGATATTCCAATGTGTGACAATCAAAAGATATGCATTTTATTTGCTTCTTTGTCAAAACTTTGTTGTCGTAGAAATAACACCCATCAATTAAAATCTCTCAAAGTAAAAGAACCAGCAACATGTCCAGCAAAATAAGGAAAAGTATCAGTATGAGAGCGATTTTCAAATGTTATTCTCTAATGATTTTATTTGCAGTATCAGGCTGTTCAATGGCGAGAAATAGCGGTGATTACACTGCTGGAGATATTAACGGGATAAACCATACGAAT
The DNA here is from genome assembly GCF_009820205.1 of Escherichia sp. HH26CH. Taxonomy (NCBI): domain Bacteria; kingdom Pseudomonadati; phylum Pseudomonadota; class Gammaproteobacteria; order Enterobacterales; family Enterobacteriaceae; genus Escherichia; species Escherichia sp. HH26CH. Next base: position 236,953 of record NZ_VNXM01000039.1, on the reverse strand, counting down.
AAGGCTATAAATTATTTACACATCAATGGTTACGGTGGTCCAAATATTGCTCCATTCGGGGACGGTGGAGGATATTGTTGTGTTATGTTGCCAGATAAGTGGCATTCTGGATTAAAAGCCCGGGTTGAGTGGGAGGTTGATCCAAATACAGCTCCTCTGCCTCCAGGTTATGTGGACAGGGAGAAATTTGAAGAATGGAAGAAAGTTGCGCTAAACAGTTTTAGAAAATATTCAACAATTGTTGATATCCCGGAATACGGCGCTGAACGTTGTGGCATGACCGTTCATTTTCTGCCATGCCAACCGTCTGCGAGGGTTATGGCACACCGAATTATCCCATCAAAGAACCCCGCGAGATGAAGGAACCAGCAACATGTCCATCAAAATAAGGAAAAGTATAAGTATGAGAGCGATTTTCAAATGTTATTCTCTAATGATTTTATTTGTGCTATCAGGCTGTTCAATGGCGAAAAATAGCGGTGATTACACTGCTGGAGATATTAAAGGTATGAACCATACCGATGTTGCTATTAATTATTTCAGTATCAATGGCTATGGCGGGCCAAATATAGTTCCGTTCGGGGAGCGGGGGGGGGTATTGTTGCATTATGCTGCCAGATAAGTGGCGTGTGGGATTAATGGCCCGGATTGAGTGGGAAGTAGACCCGAACCCCCTTGAACCTATTGCAATGAAAAAAGAAGGTTTTGGCTATGAAGAAGATGCTTATGCTAAACATGCTGCAAATTATCAAAAATATAAAGTAATTGTTGACATCCCGGAATACGGTGCTGAACGTTGTGGCATGACCGTTCATTTTCTGCCATGCAATCAGATAAAAGTGACAACCGTCTGCCAGGGGTATGGTACACCAAATTATCCCATCAAAGAACCCCGCGAGATGAAGGAACCTGCAACATGTCCAGAAAAATAAGAAAAAGTATAAGTATGAGAGCGATTTTCAAATGTTATTCTCTAATTGTTTTATTTGTTGTATCAGGCTGTTCAATGGCGAAAAATAGCGGTGATTACACTGCTGTGGATATTAACGGGATAAATCATACGGATAAGGCTATAAATTATATACACATCAATGGTTACGGCGGACCAAATATTGGTCCATTCGGGGACGGTGGAGGATATTGTTGCGTTATGCTGCCAGATAAGTGGCATTCTGGATTAAAAGCCCGGGTCGAGTGGGAGGTTGATCCAAATACAGCTCCTCTGCCTCCAGGCTATAAGGACAGGGAGAAATTTGAAGCATGGAAGAAAGTTGCGCTAAACAGTTTTAGAAAATATTCAACAATTGTTGATATCCCGGAATATGATGCTGAGCTTTGTGGCCTGACGATTCATTTTCTAACGTGTAATCAGATTAAAGTGACAACCGTCTGCCAGAAATATGGTACACCAAATTATCCCATCAAAGAACCCCGCGAGATGAAGGAACCAGCAACATGTCCATCAAAATAAGGAAAAGTATAAGTATGAGAGCGATTTTCAAATGTTATTCTCTAATGATTTTATTTGCAGTATCAGGCTGTTCAATGGCGAGAAATAGCGGTGATTACACTGCTGGAGATATTAACGGGATAAACCATACGAATAAGGCTATAAATTATTTACACATCAATGGTTATGGTGGGCCAAATATTTCTCCATTCGGGGACGGTGGAGGATATTGTTGTGTTATGTTGCCAGATAAGTGGCATTCTGGATTAAAAGCCCGGATTGAGTGGGAGGTGGACCCTGAACCATATGCAATCTTACCCCCTTTGGGAACTGATGAGTATAGGGCAGCATATGTAGAACATAAAGCTAATTATCAAAAGCATACCGCAATTGTTGATATCCCGGAATACGGTGCTGAGCGTTGTGGCATGACCGTTCATTTTCTGCCATGCAATCAGATAAAAGTGACAACCGTCTGCCAGGGGTATGGTACACCGAATTATCCCATCAAAGAACCCCGTGAGATGAAGGAACCAGCAACATGTCCAGCAAAATAAGAAATGGAATGAATATAACAAAAGTAGTTAAAGGCTGTCTGGTATTAATTTTGATGGTGATTTCGGGTTGTTCAGCAGCTAATTACGACGATTATACTGCAGGTGATCTCCGGGCAATAAATCATATTAAAGGTATCAGTATTAATTGGTTCACCGTAAATGGTTATCGGGTCCATGGTTTGGGCGGTGGATATTGCTGCATAATGTTACCAGAGAAGTGGCATTCTGGATTAAAAGCCCGGATCGAGTGGGAAGTAGACCCGAACCCCCTTGAACCTATTGCAATGAAAAAAGAAGGTTTTGGCTATGAAGAAGATGCTTATGCTAAACATGCTGCAAATTATCAAAAATATAAAGTAATTGTTGATATCCCGGAATACGGCGCTGAACGTTGTGGCCTGACCGTTCATTTTCTGCCGTGTAATCAGATTAAAGTGACAACCGTCTGCGAGGGCTATGGCACACCGAATTATCCTATCAAAGAACCCCGCGAGATGAAGGAACCTGCAACATGTCCAGCAAAATAAGTGGTCTGGCTTTTCCGTGTTATGCCCCCCCGGTGTTCCCTGAAGATGGGCGATTAATATTATCTGAAGCGCAGGTAAACGCGAACTACCTAAAACAAATCAATAAAACAGAAGAGCACAAAACCAACTGTAGTAAACAGGCTGGATTTAGAATTGGCTTTACGTGTAATCAAAGTCTGCATATTAGTCTGTTTTTTGATGGTACAAATAATAATGAATATAATGACACTCCTGGACACCCAACCAATATTGCCAAACTGTTTCATACGACCTATCAGAACGCAGAAGAACAGGGATATTTTAACTACTATATACCGGGTGTAGGCACACCATTTCCCAAGATAGGTGAAATGGATTACAGCAACAGCGGGCTGGAGTTCGCTACTGGTGGTGAAGATCGAATTAATTGGGCATTATTACGCCTCGTGGATGCCCTGAGCTATTCCATTGACCCTTCCCATAAGCGACTGGATGATAATGTGGCAAAAGAGCACATTCCTCTTATGCGCGCTCCCTGGCCTATGACTGGTGAAGTGAATCGTCGCAATGTGATTAACCCCTACCTGGAAAAATTACAGGGACTGTTAGAGCAAGCCAGTCCGCGCCTGCTAAACGTAAAGCTGTTTATCTACGGATTTTCCCGTGGCGCAGCGGAAGCACGAACTTTTGTTAACTGGTTGACTCAGTTAGCTTGCCCGCAGAGGCAACAGGTGATGCTGGCCGGGTTACCTGTCAGTATTGAGTTTTTGGGGCTGCTGGATACCGTAGCTTCTGTGGGGGCGGCGCATGTTTTACCGGGCGCAGCCGGTCATATGGGATGGGCCGATAGTACTCAGCAACTCCCTGATGAGACGCAGTTTCCCGGCCTGATTAAATGCTGCCGCCACTTCGTCGCTGCGCATGAACAGCGGTTGTGCTTTCCGCTGGATTCAATCCGTCGTCCTGAAGGCAATTATCCTTTATATGCAGAGGAAGTTATCTATCCGGGGATGCACTCTGATGTCGGTGGTGGCTATCCCGTTCGCGATCAGGGGAAGTCCTGTGGTGACTCAGGCGAAATTCTTTCTCAGATAGCCCTGCATGATATGTATCTTGCTGCATTTGATTCAGGAGCACCACTTTCTGTTTATTCTAAATTTGTTACTCCATTAATAAAAGGTGTGTCGCCTCTGCGAATTATGAGTCCTTCTAGCGTAAAGGAATTTACGATTGCTAATTCATTAACAAAACGCTTCAACATCTGGCGACAAACGCTGCTGAACACCACCTTGCAGGGTACAGAAGAAATGATTGATACGAGGGAAGGTTATCACCCCTATCAACTTGCCCAGGTTCTTGAAAGCGCAATTAGCGATCAGATCGGCTGGATCACCGCCTGGCGTATTGGTCGCTATGCGAACAACAGCCTTCTTGTGCAACCTTTTTATATTAAGGCGCCACAGCTGGATAAAGATGGACTTGATAAAGAGGCCCAAGCGCGCGAAGAACAAATGGAAAATATCGAAAAAGAGCGGGCGAACAAGCAGAAAGGCAATGGCACACTTGATGAAAGTAATCAGGGCATACCTATCCTTGACCCGACGAACGCTCAGTACCAGTTGCGAGAGGCAGCCCGAGAATTTCAGAGCGATTATAAAGGATGGACGCGCGATATTAACGGCAGCGTCACGGAGAGAGCCATTCAGATTCTTGTGGATGTCATTCATAAATATCCGGTGTATCTGATTAATGGCGATGATGAAGCAAAAGAATATCAGCAAATTAAGGCTATGGGAGACGGACTCTATCCACAATTTTTTATTGATTCACTGGGAACGGGAACGCGTACTCAGCCCTGTGCTGAATTACTGGCTCTCTATGATGACCAGGTTCACGACTCCCGCGCCTGGTTTATGCAAAGTTCGCTGGGTGGACGCGAACCCTGGGGCGGTTATTTTCGCTACCGCATGATTTACTTCGGTGATGAGGCTAATAAAGAGCTGAAGCTAATCTCTGCAGATGGCAAAGTTGTTGGCGATCAGCCCACATCCAACCGGGTCATTTATTGGATGGAATCGAAAACGGTGAGCCGAGGTTAAGTTTATAAGATTGATGGGTTGGAGACCGGGCAAATGTAGACATGTAGTGCCTAATCACCCCAGTTCAAACCCATCCGCATCCCGCCATGCCGGAAACTTCACACTGTACTCCCAGGGAAAAATCACGTAATGCTGCTTTTTTTGTACTAAATAATTCGCATTTTATGTTCAATAATTGAGGTGTTCCTTATTACCTAAAGCTGTTTTTCATTGCTTATACATGATCAAATACTCATTGCATAATTAAGGGGGACAAAATGGAACTTAAAAAATTGATGGAACATATTTCTATTATCCCCGATTACAGGCAAGCCTGGAAAGTGGAACATAAATTGCCAGATATTCTATCTGTTAACTATTTGCGCCGTTATTTCTGGTGCATAAGGCTGGGAAGATATAGAGGATTTGGGGAAACACATCCCGATTTTTTGAAGTGATATGGTGATTTTGAAAATGGTATTCCTGTTCACGATATCATTGCCAGAGTTGTATCCTGTATCAGTCCTGCAAAATTTCATGAGTGCTTTATTAACTGGATGCGTGACTGCCATTCCTCAGATGATAAAGATGTCATTGCAATTGATGGAAAAACGCTTCGGCACTCTTATGACAAGAGTCGCCGCAAGGGAGCGATTTATGTCATTAAAATCCGTCTTCATATTATTTGCGATGTCCCTGATGAATTTATTTATTTTACGTTTGAATGGAAAGGGCTGAAGAAATTATGCATGGCAGTCTCATTTCGCTCAATAATAGCAGAACAAAAGAAAAATCCCGAAATGACGGTCAGATATTTTAGCATTTCTGCTGATTTAACCGCAGAGAAGTTCGCCACAGCGAACCGAAATCACTGGCAAGTGGAGAATAAATTGCACTAGCATCTGGACGTGGTAATGAATAAAGACGACTTCAAAATAAGAAGAGGAAATGCAGCAGAATTATTTTCAGGGATACGGAACATCGCTATTAATATTTCAAAGAAAGATAAGATACTCAAGGCAGGGGCAAGATGTAAGATGTGAAAGCTGCTACGGACAGAGACTACCTCGCGTCAGTCCTTGCGGAGACGGGTTTTCGTAATCTTGCTCTGCAAGGGATGATAAAAAGTGCAACTTTATTCCACGCAGCTATTTAGACAGCGTACAGTAAACAAACGAAAGTTGTTATTTCAATAGTCAGGGCAAGAGCATGAAGTGTTTACTACACACTATGCTCTTGTCCTGGAGTCAGGTCTTGTTTGGAGGGATAAATGGTAGATATTGTCGAGGCCGATAAAACGGATATTTATTTCATTCAGGAGAGTATTTATGGCAAAATCGGGTTGCCAGCTTTTGGTAATACAATAGGACCATCCGCACAGCAAGTTGTTAAAAAGGTATTCGCTGTCGTTAAAGAACGAGATAAGACACATGCAAAACAGAGATTATTGTTGGAATATAATGGTAACAAACTCTGGATGAATGCTATTGATGGCAGTGAAGCTATCCTACCAACAGAATTTTCTAAGCAATACGAACTTTCATTATTCAATACTACTAATTTTGGAGAAGATCCTTTTCCTGATGTTAATTTATATAATAATATGAAATCAAGTTTTTTTGTAAGGTTTGGTGGAACATCCCATCCCGAGGTTTGGGCTATTTATAATGCAAGTACGAAAGAGGTTAAATATATAGAAACTGCAAGAGAAATTGATAAAATATTCAGTGATTTTAACTTGAGTGGTACATTGCCAATTCACATTGGTCAATGATTTTTTAAATTTTATGATTAAATAATTGAACATTAATGATGATTTGTAGCATCATTATTCTATAACATGAATAAACGGATTGAATGTGTTATGTTAAAAATGAGTTTATACGTAATAATATTGTTATTTTCCTTTCAGATTAGTGCAGCCATTACTAGCAAGGAAAGTGAGGTTGTTTCACCATTATTAATGGATGTTAATTCTTCACTAACAATAGAAAATATTTCTGAATTATCCACATCATCGGAACCATCGCAACAGGGGGTATTTCCTGTAATATGTACTCGACTTCATCCTGGTTCCGTAATGAAACGCCAGTTATTAACCGGCTGGGGGCCTGTTTTTATAATTGGTGATGATCCTTTTTCTCTGCGCTGGATGAGTGAACATCTGGAGATCCTTAAATCGCTAAATGCCCTTGGTTTGGTTGTTAATGTTGAATCAGTAGAACGAATGGAGGTATTACAGCAGCGGGCTGATGGGTTATTGTTATTGCCAGTTATCTGCGATAATTTCGTGCAAACTCTGCAATTAAATGCTTATCCGGTATTAATCACAGAGATGGAAATATCACAATGATTAATAACATAATTACTGCAAATAATATCGTAATTTTGAAAATGGTAATCCTGTTCACGGCACCATAATTAGAGTTATGTCTTGTATCCGTTCAGTATAATTTCACGAATGCTTTATTAACTGGATGCGAGATTGCCATTCATCAAATGATAAAGACGTCATCGTAATTGATGGAAAAGCGCTTCCACACTCCTATGATAAAAGCGGTCGCAGGAGAGCGGGCTTTCGTAGTCTTACCCCAACTCTCCCCGGCCCTAAACACAACCCCCACTCACCACAACCTAAACTCATCCGCATCCCGCCATGCCGGAAACTTTTCGCGATATTCCCTTAACACCGCCATCGACAGCTCCGCATCAATGCGCGTTGCCTGATGCGCGTCGGCGGTGGCGATAATCTCGCCCTGTGGATTAATCACCCGGCTGTCACCGCGATAATGGCAGCCGTTGCCATCGCTGCCGACGCGATTACATCCCGCCACATACGCCTGGTTTTCAATGGCACGGGCTGTCAGCAATGCCTGCCAGTGCAGAGAGCGCGGTGCAGGCCAGTTGGCAACGTAGATGGCGAGGTCATAATCGTTGAGATTGCGCGACCACACCGGAAAACGCAGGTCGTAGCACACCAGCGGCAAAATACGCCAGCCGCGCCATTCCACAATCACTCGCGCATTGCCCGCTTTATAATGCAGATGCTCATCTGCCATTCGGAACAGATGACGCTTATCATAAAAATGTACCGTGCCGCCCGGCTCAACCAGCAAAAAGCGGTTAACCGTACCAGACTCCGTTTGTAATGCAACACTGCCTGCAATCAGCGCATTGCACTGCTGCGCTTTAGCTGTCATCCAGTTCACTACGTCATCTTGTGCTAGCGACGAAGCTGCCGCTTCCATGGCAAAGCCGCTGGTAAACATCTCCGGTAGAACGATCACATCGCGCCCGGTAATACCTTCCAGTTGACGATCAAAATGGCGCAGGTTGGCAAGACCATCCATCCACACCAGTGGTTGCTGCAAAAGCGTAATCTTCAAACCAGGCACGGTGTACAACTCCTTTATGCGAAGGGTTTTATAACTTTAACACCTTATCAGGCAGTTGCCTTAGCGCAGAATAAATTGATAACAAATGCTGATATTGGAAATATCTGATTTGCAAATTATCGTGTTATCGCCAGGCTTTAGGAGGTTAATAACATGGGCAGGATAAGCTCGGGAGGAATGATGTTTAAGGCAATAACGACAGTCGCCGCACTGGTCATCGCCACCAGTGCAATGGCGCAGGATGATTTAACCATTAGCAGCCTGGCAAAGGGCGAAACCACCAAAGCTGCATTTAATCAGATGGTACAAGGGCATAAGCTGCCAGCCTGGGTGATGAAAGGCGGTACTTATACCCCCGCACAAACCGTGACATTGGGGGATGAGACGTATCAGGTGATGAGCGCGTGCAAACCGCATGACTGTGGCTCGCAACGTATCGCTGTGATGTGGTCCGAGAAATCTAATCAGATGACGGGGCTGTTCTCGACCATTGATGAGAAAACCTCGCAAGAGAAACTCACCTGGTTGAATGTGAATGATGCGCTTTCGATTGATGGTAAAACGGTGCTATTCGCGGCGTTGACCGGCAGCCTGGAAAACCATCCGGATGGCTTTAATTTTAAATAATTAGCGGATAAAGAAACGGAGCCTTTCGGCTCCGTTATTCAATTACGCGGCTTCAACTTTCCGCACTTTCTCCGGCAACTTTACCGGCTTCGTCGCCAGCTCTTCCGGATCAAAGTCATCAACGTTAATGCTGCGCAGACGGCTTTCTTCAGCTTTCACCAGAATAGCAGCTTCATCTTTATCAATCAGCCCCTTCGCCAGTGCGTTGTGCGCCAGTTCATCCAGACGGGTAAATGGCAGGTTTTTACCCAGCTCTTTACAGATCCGCTGATGAATTGGGTCGGCGGCAATCACATCCACCAGCGCCTCTTCCAGTAAACCAACCGGGTTATGCTCGCTCGGGGTCAGGTACTGACCGCGACCAATACGTGAACGGGTGGCGTTCGGCACTTGTAAAATCTTCGCCACCTTATGATCCAGCTTGTCAGACGGTGCCAGATAATGACGTCCGGTCGGGAAGATCACCACATTCAGCAGCCCGGCAACCACGCGGTTCGGGAAGTTTTGCAGTAAATCGTCCATCGCCTGCTCTGCCTGATACAGCGCATCCTGTACGCCCCAGTGCACCAGCGGCAAGTCGGCTTCATTACGGCCTTCGTCGTCATAACGCTTCAGAACGGCAGAGGCGAGGTAAAGCTGGCTTAAAATATCCCCCAGACGTGCCGAGATGCGTTCGCGACGTTTCAGGCTGCCGCCCAGCACAGCCATCGAGACATCAGAAAGCAGGGCGAGGTTGGCGCTCAGGCGGTTCAGGTGCTGATAGTAGCGTTTAGTGGCATCGCCGGTTGGCGTGCTGCTGGTTAAACCGCGCGTCAGGCCCAGCCAGAAGCTGCGAACTTTGTTGCTACCGACGTGACCGATATGTTTGAACAGCAGTTTATCGAACGCGTTTACGTCATTGTTCTTCGCCGCTTCCATCTCTTCCAGCACGTACGGATGGCAACGAATCGCCCCCTGACCGAAGATCATCATGCTACGGGTCAGAATGTTGGCCCCTTCAACGGTGATGGCAATCGGTGCGCCCTGGTAAGCTCGTGCCAGGAAGTTGCTCTGACCGAGCATAATGCCTTTACCCCCAGTGATATCCATCGCATCAATAATCGACTGCTGCCCACGGTGGGTGCAGTGATATTTGACGATAGCCGACAGCACGGCAGGTTTTTCGCCGAGCATAATGCCGTAGGTAATCAGCGATGCCGCAGCATCCATCACGTAGGCATTACCGGCAATACGTGCCAGCGGCTCTTCAATCCCTTCCATCTTACCGATAGAGATTTTGAACTGACGGCGAATGTGCGCATACGCGCCCGTTGCCAGCGCCACCGACTTCACGCCGCCGGTTGAGTTGGAAGGTAGGGTGATGCCGCGGCCCACGGAGAGACACTCCACCAGCATCCGCCAGCCTTGCCCGGCCATTTTTGGTCCGCCGATAATGTAGTCGATCGGTACGAAGACATCTTTGCCGCGCGTCGGCCCGTTCTGGAACGGTACGTTCAGCGGGAAGTGGCGACGACCAATTTCCACGCCTGGCGTGGTGGTCGGGATAAGTGCACAGGTAATGCCTAAATCTTCTGCGCCACCCAGCAGTTTTTCCGGGTCGGAAAGTTTAAACGCCAGCCCAAGCACGGTCGCAATTGGCGCGAGCGTAATGTAGCGTTTGTTCCAGGTCAGTCGCATCCCCAGCACCTGCTGGCCCTGCCACTCGCCCATGCAGACAATCCCGGTATCCGGAATCGCGCCCGCATCGGAACCAGCTTCCGGGCTGGTCAGTGCAAAGCAAGGGATCTCCTGACCACGCGCCAGACGCGGCAGATAGTGATTTTTCTGCTCGTCAGTGCCGTAATGTTGCAGCAACTCGCCCGGGCCTAATGAGTTCGGCACGCCGACGGTAATCGCCAGGATCCCGCTCACGCCGGAGAGTTTTTGCAGCACACGAGATTGGGCATAAGCCGAGAACTCCAGCCCGCCGTACTCTTTTTTGATGATCATCGCGAAGAAGCGATGCTCTTTAAGGTACGCCCACAGCTCCGGCGGCAAATCAGCCAGCTCATGAGTAATCTGGAAATCATTCGCCATCCGGCAGGCTTCTTCTACCGGGCCGTCGAGAAACGCTTGCTCTTCTGCGGTCAGGCGCGGCTGCGGATAGTTATGCAGCTTTTTCCAGTCCGGCTTACCCTGGAACAAGTCGCCTTCCCACCAGGTAGTGCCTGCATCAATCGCTTCTTTTTCAGTGCGTGACATCGGTGGCATCACCTTACGGAATCCACGAAATACCGGCGCAGAAATCATCGACTTACGCATAGGCGCAAAGTTAAACGGTACGAGGATAATGGCCAGAGGCACCAGTACCCACGCCGACCACAGACCAGCGACGCCGAGGGCGGCTGTCCAGGCGAGCAAAATCAGACTGCTGATAAATAAGCTCACGCGGTGATAGAACAACGCGCCGAGCAGGACAACCGTAGCGAGAATACTCAAAATCATCATAACGAAAAGCCCTTACTTGTAGGAGGTCTGACCACTTGTGATGATATGGTTGTAGTGGATGTAAAAACATTTAGCAATGTGTTTACAATATAATTACAACAAAGCTCACATTGTTGCTGTTTTTATCCGCACTTCAGGTCAAAAAGTCCTGGTCATCGCACCTGCCCGTACTTCTCGCTTTTGGCGGTATCCGGTACACTGCATTTTGTCTATTACATTTATGCTGAAGGATATCCTCATGTACCAGGATCTTATTCGTAACGAACTGAACGAAGCGGCGGAAACGCTGGCTAACTTTTTAAAAGATGACGCCAATATTCACGCCATTCAGCGCGCGGCGGTCCTGTTAGCAGATAGCTTTAAAGCCGGTGGTAAGGTGCTTTCCTGCGGTAATGGCGGTTCCCATTGCGACGCCATGCACTTTGCCGAAGAGTTGACGGGGCGCTACCGTGAAAACCGTCCGGGCTATCCGGCGATTGCCATTTCTGACGTTAGTCATATTTCCTGCGTCGGTAACGATTTCGGTTTCAATGATATTTTCTCCCGTTACGTTGAAGCGGTAGGTCGCGAAGGCGATGTACTGCTGGGGATCTCCACCTCTGGTAACTCTGCAAACGTGATCAAAGCGATCGCAGCGGCGCGTGAGAAGGGGATGAAAGTGATCACCCTGACCGGTAAAGACGGCGGCAAAATGGCTGGCACGGCGGATATCGAAATTCGCGTTCCGCACTTTGGTTATGCCGACCGCATTCAGGAGATTCACATTAAAGTGATCCATATCCTGATCCAGTTAATTGAAAAAGAGATGGCTAAGTAAGGGCTTTTCTCCCTCTCCCTTTCAGGGAGAGGGCCGGGGTGAGGGTAATAGCCTGCACCTTATTACTTTTTAATCAATCTTCGCCGGGGGCCATGCGCTCCCGCTGTTGTGGAGGTTACCGATGTGCGAATTGCTCGGGATGAGCGCTAACGTCCCTACCGATATCTGCTTTAGTTTCACCGGTCTGGTGCAGCGTGGTGGTGGAACCGGGCCACATAAAGATGGCTGGGGCATTACCTTTTACGAAGGTAAAGGCTGTCGCACATTTAAAGATCCGCAACCCAGCTTTAATTCCCCTATCGCCAAACTGGTCCAGGACTATCCAATCAAATCCTGCTCGGTAATTGCTCATATTCGCCAGGCTAATCGGGGCGAGGTGGCGCTGGAAAATACTCACCCATTTACCCGCGAGTTATGGGGGCGTAACTGGACTTATGCCCATAACGGACAACTGACGGGCTACAAATCACTGGAAACCGGCAACTTCCGCCCGGTAGGCGAAACCGACAGCGAAAAAGCCTTCTGCTGGCTCCTACATAAATTAACGCAGCGTTACCCGCGCACACCGGGTAACATGGCGGCGGTATTTAAATATATCGCCTCACTGGCGGATGAACTGCGGCAGAAGGGCGTTTTCAACATGCTGCTTTCGGATGGGCGCTATGTAATGGCGTATTGCTCGACTAATTTACACTGGATCACCCGCCGCGCGCCGTTTGGCGTGGCAACGTTGCTGGATCAGGATGTGGAAATCGACTTCAGCTCGCAGACCACACCGAATGATGTGGTCACGGTGATTGCAACACAGCCGCTGACGGGCAATGAAACCTGGCAAAAGATTATGCCAGGCGAATGGCGCTTATTTTGCCTCGGGGAGCGTGTAGTTTGATGCCAGCTGTGGTTGCACCACTTCATGGCTCAACGGCTTGCTGACGACGTAACGGCCATTGACCACAGAAACGGTCGGTGGCTTACGGGTCTGTTCAAAGTAGTCGTAGCCCGGCTTCAGTTGCTCCCAGAAGTCCTTAAAGTTGGAATATTTATGGCGCTGCATGTTGGCGTCGGTCATGCGGAACGGGTAAATACTCACTTGCACGCTTGGCTGACCAAATACCAGCGCACCAGTAACGAACTGGAAGATCTCATCAATACCCTGATTGGTCATTGCGTAGCAGCCGATGGAAACACAATCGCCGTGGATCATCAGGTATTTCCCTTCATAACCATGCGCACGATCATAGGCATTGGGGAAACCAATATTAATCGCTTTGTAGTAACGGCTGTCTGGTTTTAACTGATTACGCTGGACGCTATAAAACCCTTCCGGGCTTTTGAAATCGCCCTGACGCTGTTTAGGCCCTAAGCCGCCGGAATATTTACAGATTTTATAACTATCGAGCAGTTGATATTGCTCACCCATTTTGACGTAGAGATCGAGGGTGCGCTCTTCCTTGAAGATCTGGATGTAGACAGGGGAGCCCATCAACTGCTGCTTATACTCTTTGCTCACTGGCGTGGTCGAGCTACTGCTGCCCAGCAAACCGGCAAACGAAACGCACGGGATCAACAACATCGCAAGAATTAATGCGATTTTACGCATACTGCTTATTCCTTGATAAAACGGTTACACACGCCAGGACGGCAAAATGGATCCCAAATCGGAATAGTCTGGATTTGGAAGGCTCACATTATCACCAAAAGAGTTTTACGCAAGCCTGTCGGCGCAGGGTTTACAAATTTAGCACAAGGGCAGTTTTCATTAGTCCGAAAAGCGCATGTATCATTTATTTCCTAAGATTATGAAACCTCAATAGTAATATGCAAATAAGCAATTAATAATCCCGTTTACTCCTCCGGTCTTTTAAAATTCTCACCTTCATTCAGCCGGTTTATGTCCTTCATGTCTTCGTTCTTGCTCGGCAGATTTCTGCATCCAGGCGTGTTTTCGTTATGCGTTTTGCTCCCTTTACTCGCCAGCGCCACCACATCACATATCTCTTTCAGCTACGCCGCCCGCCAGCGGATGCAAAACCGTGCGCGTTTATTAAAACAGTACCAAATTCATCTGAAAAAGCAGGCCAGCTATATTGTGGAAGGCAATGCCGAAAGCAGAAGGGCACTGCGGCAACACAACCGCGAACAGATAAAACAGCATCCTGAATGGTTCCCTGCACCGTTGAAGTTGAGCGATAAACATTGGCAGGCGCTGGCGGAAAACAACCATTTCTTAAGCAGCGACCATCTGCATAACATCACCGAAGTAGCGATTCACCGTCTGGAGCAGCAGCTTGGTAAGCCTTACGTCTGGGGCGGCACGCGGCCTGATAAAGGCTTCGACTGTAGCGGTTTGGTTTTTTATGCCTACAACAAGATCCTCGAGGCGAAACTCCCGCGCACGGCTAATGAGATGTATCACTACCATCGGGCAACGATTGTGGCGAATAACGACCTGCGCCGGGGAGATTTGCTGTTTTTCCATATTCACAGCCGCGAGATAGCCGATCATATGGGGGTGTATCTGGGAGACGGTCAGTTTATCGAGTCACCACGTACCGGCGAAACCATTCGGATAAGCCGGTTAGCTGAACCTTTCTGGCAGGATCATTTTTTAGGCGCGCGGCGGATTTTGACGGAAGAGACGATTTTGTAGGGCGGATAAGGCGTGTACGCCGCATCCGGCGGTTATGCGCCGATGCCTGATGCGACGCTGGCGCGTCTTATCATGCCTACGAGTTTGCGAATATTTTGCGAGCCGCTTTCCCGATATAACACACCCTCATTGTCGACTTTTCCTTTTCTTCTTACCGTTGAGAAAAAGGAGTCGCTATGTCTGAATATCGTCGTTTTTATATAAAGGGGGGAACATGGTTTTTCACGGTAAATTTACGGAATCGTCGAAGCCAACTTTTGACCGCTCAGTTACAGATGCTCCGTAACGCCATTATTAACGTTAAGCGAGACAGGCCTTTTGAAATTAACGCCTGGGTCGTTTTGCCGGAGCATATGCACTGTATCTGGACATTACCCGAAAGCGATGATGATTTTTCCTCGCGCTGGCGGGAGATTAAAAAGCAATTCACCCATGCGTGCGGATTGAAAAATATCTGGCAACCGCGTTTTTGGGAGCATGCCATCCGCAACACCAAAGATTATCGCCATCATGTTGATTATATTTATATAAATCCAGTAAAACATGGCTGGGTAAAGCAGGTGAGTGATTGGCCATTCTCAACGTTCCATCGTGATGTCGCGCGAGGGCTATATCCCATCGATTGGGCGGGAGACGTAGCGGATTTTAGTGCCGGGGAGCGTATCATTTTATAACGGTGCGCTGGTGCCGGATGCGTTTACGCTTATCCGGCCTACAACTCTGTGCTTTAACAGTAGGCCGGATAAGGCGTTCACGCCGCATCCGGCGGTTGTGCGCCGGTGCCGGATACCTACATCAACGCCCCCATAATCTTCAACTCCAGCTCGTCCGGCACTTCGTTATACGACAGCACATGCAGCCCCGGCGCAAACAACCTTGCATAGCGCGCCAGCAACGGGCGCAGCTGCGGCGGCACCAGCAGCACCGGGTCTTTACCTGCGGCTTTCATCTGCTCCTTCACCTGCGGCATCGTGTTCTGGAACTGGTTGAGCATATTCGGGTCCACCGGCACGCTATCGAGCATCACTTTGCCGGCCTGTTGCGCCTGATTCACCACATTGGTCAGCAGATTTTCCAGCTCATTATTCAGCGTATACACCGCCAGCTCCTGCTTGCGAACGAACGGATGGGTAATGCTCCGCCGCAGTGCCAGGCGCACATCGGCCGCCAGCAGAATATGATCTTTGGTGACGGTGCTACTGGCGACCAGCACGGTGGCGATGGTGACGATATCGCGCAGGGAAACGCCTTCAGTCAGCAGTGCCCGGTACACTTTCAGCAACTGGCTGTAATTCAGCGCCGCGCTCAAATCCTCCGCCAGGCGCGGTGCCATCGACGACAAACGGTTATGCAGCTGAGTAATATCGTCATAGTTAAACAAATCAGGAATATAGCTGCGCACAATCTTATTCACATGCGTGGCAATTACGCTGGCGCTGTCGATCACCTGATACCCCATATTCAGCGCCTTCGCTTTCTGCGCGGGCTGGATCCAGGTTACCGGCATCCCGTACGCCGGGTCGTTCCCCAGCACGCCGTCAATCTCACCGTAGGTTTCACTGGAGGGCAGGGCCATCAGTTTATCCGCCGGAATATCCGCTTCATCAGCCTTAATGCCGTTGATGAAAATGGCGTACTGGCTGGGCTTGAGGCGGAAGTTTTCCCGAATGCGGATCTCCGGCAGCAGCACGCCGTTGCCGTCGGAAATCACCTGCCGCACGCCGCGAATACGCTGGGTGAGCGGGTTGCCCTGCGCTTTATCCACCAGCGCCACCAGTTTGTAACCGAGGCTTAAACTAATGGGCTCGATCAGCGGAATGGTTTCCCAACTGACCTGTTGCTCGCTGGTTTCAGTGATTGTGCGGGTCAGCGTTTCGAGGCTTTTCTCTTCCGCCTCCGCCGCCTGCGGGCGTTTGCTCATTCGCCAGCCGGTAAAGCCAAGCAAGGCGCTGAACATCAGGAACGGGAAGTGCGGCATTCCCGGCACCACCGCCAGCACGAACATAATCCCGGTGGCGGTGTAGAGCACCGACGGGCTTGCCAGCAGCTGGTGGCGCACATCATGGGCGATATCGCCGTTGTCGCTGACGCGGGTGACGATAATCGCCGCCGCGGTGGAGAGCAGCAGGGAAGGGATCTGCGCCACCAGGCCGTCACCGATGGTCATCAGCACATACTGCTGGAAGGCGGCATCGGCGCTCAGGTTGTATTTGAAGATCCCGATACAAACGCCGCCAATCAGGTTGATCGCCAGAATCATCATCCCGGCGATGGCATCCCCGCGCACAAACTTCGATGCCCCGTCCATCGCGCCGTAGAAATCGGCCTCGCTGGCAACATCTTTGCGGCGGGTTTGCGCCTGCGCCTGGTTGATCAACCCGGCGTTAAGATCGGCGTCAATCGCCATCTGTTTGCCGGGCATCGCGTCCAGGGTAAAGCGGGCAGAAACCTCAGAAATACGCTCGGCCCCTTTGGTGACGACGATAAAGTTGATAGTGAACAGCGTCAGTAAATCCGAGCGTGAAAGCATTATCGCCGCGCTGCACGGGCAGTCGATTTTCAATGGCGGCGGGCTGTCGCCGTTAAATAAAATCAGCCCGACGCATCCGCTGAAACCTGCCACCGTGGCGGTGCCGGAAGAGACGGAGAAAAAAGCGCGTGACGTCAACGAGAAAACGGCGCTACTGAAGAAGAAGTCCGCCACTGAGCTTGGCGAGCTGGCGACCAGTATCAACACCATCGCCCGTGATGCGCATATGGAAGCGAATCTGGAGATGGAGATTGTCCCGCAGGGATTGCGCGTGCTAATTAAAGACGACCAGAACCGCAATATGTTTGAACGCGGCAGCGCGAAGATTATGCCGTTCTTTAAAACGCTGCTGGTGGAGCTCGCGCCGGTATTCGACTCGCTCGATAACAAAATTATTATTACCGGGCATACCGATGCGATGGCCTATAAAAGCAATATCTACAACAACTGGAACCTTTCGGGTGACCGCGCGCTCTCGGCCCGTCGGGTGCTGGAAGACGCCGGAATGCCGGAAGATAAAGTGATGCAGGTAAGCGCGATGGCGGACCAGATGCTGCTGGACGCCAAAAATCCGCAAAGCGCGGGCAATCGGCGCATTGAGATTATGGTGCTGACCAAAAGCGCGTCCGATACGTTGTATCAATATTTTGGTCAGCATGGCGATAAAGTGGTGCAGCCGCTGGTGCAAAAGCTGGATAAGCAGCAGGTGCTTTCGCAACGAACGCGTTAAATGCTGAATCTTTACGCATTTCTCAAACCCTGAAATCACTGTATACTTTACCAGTGTTGAGAGGTGAGCAATGCGTAAAATCATTCATGTGGATATGGACTGCTTTTTCGCCGCGGTGGAGATGCGCGACAATCCCGCCCTGCGCGATATCCCTATTGCTATTGGCGGCAGCCGCGAACGCCGGGGGGTGATCAGCACCGCCAATTATCCCGCGCGTAAATTTGGCGTGCGTAGCGCCATGCCAACCGGCATGGCGCTCAAACTGTGTCCGCATCTCACCTTGCTTCCAGGGCGCTTTGACGCCTACAAAGAAGCGTCAAATCATATCCGCGAAATCTTCTCTCGCTACACATCGCGTATTGAGCCGCTGTCGCTGGATGAAGCTTATCTCGACGTCACCGACAGCGTACATTGCCACGGTTCTGCGACCCTTATTGCTCAGGAAATCCGTCAGACGATTTTCAACGAGCTGCAACTTACCGCCTCTGCGGGCATTGCGCCGGTAAAGTTTCTTGCCAAAATCGCCTCTGATATGAATAAACCCAACGGACAGTTTGTGATTACGCCGGCGGACGTCCCGGCATTTCTGCAAACCTTACCGCTGGCAAAAATTCCCGGTGTCGGCAAAGTCTCGGCGGCAAAACTGGAAGCGATGGGGCTGCGGACCTGCGGCGATGTACAAAAGTGTGATCTGGTGACGTTGCTTAAACGCTTTGGCAAATTTGGCCGCATTTTATGGGAGCGTAGTCAGGGCATTGACGAGCGCGACGTTAACAGCGAAAGGTTGCGAAAATCCGTCGGTGTAGAACGCACGATGGCGGAAGATATTCATCATTGGTCTGAATGTGAAGCGATTATCGAGCGGTTGTATCCGGAACTTGAACGCCGTCTGGCAAAGGTAAAACCTGATTTGCTGATTGCCCGCCAGGGGGTGAAATTAAAGTTCGACGATTTTCAGCAAACCACTCAGGAACACGTCTGGCCGCGGCTGAATAAAGCTGACTTGATCGCCACTGCGCGTAAAACCTGGGATGAACGCCGTGGCGGGCGCGGTGTGCGGCTGGTGGGGCTGCATGTGACGTTGCTGGATCCGCAAATGGAAAGACAACTGGTGCTGGGATTATGAATAACATACAAATAAGAAACTATCAGCCTTGCGATTTTCAGCAACTATGCGCTATTTTCATTAGAGCGGTTACGATGACCGCCAGTCAGCATTATTTACCACAACAAATTGCCGCCTGGGCGCAGATTGACGAATCTCGCTGGAAAGATAAACTCGCGAAATCACAAGTGCGGGTTGCAGTCATTAATGCACAATCGGTTGGTTTTATTTCCCGCATTGAACATTATATCGATATGTTATTTGTTGACCCTGAATATACCCGCCGTGGGGTTGCCAGCGCTTTGTTAAAACCATTGATTAAGTCTGAATCCGAACTAACGGTAGATGCCAGCATAACCGCAAAACCCTTTTTTGAACGTTATGGTTTTCAGACAGTTAAGCAGCAGCGCGTTGAATGCCGGGGAGCGTGGTTTACTAATTTTCATATGCGATATAAACCGCAACACTAAATCCAGCTTGCAATGAAAATAACGCCCGCCTAATATGTGCGCGTTTTCTTATTCCACAAACTGCAAGGAGGTAAATCATGAAAAATCCTTTATCAATGACTCTTTGCAGACCTTTCCAGGATTAATTCTTTTTTTCTTGCCCTGGATTCGTCTGCCATTTCCTGATTTTTATATTTATATACTCTAAATAATTCGAGTTGCAGGAAGGCGACAAGCGAGTGAATCCCCAGGAGCTTACTAAAGTAAGTGACTGGGGTGAACGAACGCAGTCGCAGTACATGCAACTTGAAGTATGACGAGTATAAATGGAATGATACATGGGCAAATATATTCGTCCCTTATCCGATGCGGTATTTACCATCGCATCTGATGACCTGTGGATCGAGAGTTCAGCGATCCAACAATTACACACCTCGGCAAATTTACCCGACATGCAACGCGTAGTAGGGATGCCAGATTTACACCCCGGACGCGGCTATCCGATTGGCGCAGCGTTCTTCTCCGTAGGCCGTTTTTACCCGGCACTGGTCGGCAATGATATCGGCTGCGGCATGGCGCTATGGCAAACAGATATTCTCGCGCGTAAATACAACGCCGATAAGTTTGAAAAGCGATTATCTGCGCTGGATGACGTTGCTGAAGAAAGCTGGCTGGAGGAAAACCTGCCGTCAGCGTTTGCACAGCATCCGTGGCGCTGCGCGCTTGGCTCTATCGGTGGCGGTAACCACTTTGCAGAACTGCAACAGATTGATCAAATCATCGACGCGGAACTGTTTGCACTGTCAGGTCTGGATGCGCAGCATCTGCAACTGCTGGTCCATAGCGGCTCGCGTGGTTTAGGGCAGTCTATTTTACAGCGGCATATTGCCTCGTTTTCGCATCATGGTTTGCCTGAAGGCAGTGACGACGCGCTAAGTTATATTGCGGAACATGATGATGCGCTGGCGTTTGCGCGTATTAATCGCCAGCTGATCGCTTTGCGCATAATGCAACAAGTTAAGGCCAACGGAAATTCGGTTCTGGATGTGGCGCATAACTTTGTTAGCGCATGTCGAATCGGCGATCAACAAGGATGGTTACACCGTAAAGGGGCTACGCCGGATGACAACGGTCTGGTGATTATTCCCGGTTCACGCGGTGATTACTCCTGGCTGGTTCAGCCCGTCAGGAGTGAGGAAACATTGCATTCGCTGGCGCATGGGGCTGGGCGTAAATGGGGGCGCACCGAGTGTAAAGGGCGTCTGGCAGCGAAATACACAGCGACGCAGCTCTCACGTACTGAACTTGGCAGCCGGGTAATTTGTCGCGATAAACAACTCATCTTTGAAGAAGCGCCACAAGCTTATAAATCGGCTGAAAGCGTGGTGCAATGTCTGGTGCAGGCTGGGTTAATTATTCCTGTCGCGCGACTGCGTCCGGTGCTAACGCTCAAAAACAGTGGAGGGAAAAAAGGATGATCTTGCTGCAACTCTCCTCAGCTCAGGGGCCGGAAGAATGTTGTCTCGCAGTGAAAAAGGCACTGGACAGGCTGATTAAAGAAGCTGCCCGACAAGACGTCGCGGTAACGGTGCTGGAAACAGAAACGGGTCGCTACTCTGACACACTGCGTTCGGCGTTGGTTTCACTTGATGGCGACAACGCATGGGCACTAAGCGAAAGCTGGTGTGGCACTATCCAGTGGATTTGTCCGAGTCCGTATCGCCCTCATCATGGGCGCAAAAACTGGTTTCTGGGCATTGGGCGTTTTACTGCAGATGAGCAGGAGCAATCCGATGCGATCCATTATGAGACGCTGCGTTCGTCGGGGCCGGGCGGTCAACATGTCAATAAAACCGACTCGGCTGTGCGCGCCACGCATCTGGCATCCGGTATTAGTGTGAAGGTTCAGTCAGAGCGCAGTCAGCATGCTAACAAGCGACTGGCGCGATTACTGATTGCCTGGAAGCTGGAACAACAGCAACAGGAAAATAGTGCGGCGCTGAAATCGCAGCGGCGAATGTTCCATCACCAGATTGAACGTGGCAACCCGCGACGGACGTTTACAGGGATGGCTTTTATCGCTGTGTAATTGAGGAATGTCACCCGCCGTTTTCTTCGTGAAAGCGGCGGGCAAAAATGAAAGGATTCGTCATGTTTATCGGTCATCTTCCGGCTGGATATTTAATAACTTGTACTTTAGTGAAACGCCTACCGCTGATTTCTCGTCATGCGCGGTGGGCGATGGTTATTGGCTTAGTCGGGGCCGTTGCACCCGATTTTGATCTCTTCTGGTGTTATCTGGTGGATAACGGGCAACGACATCATCATCTTTACCCGTCTCATTGGCCATTATTATGGTTTGCTCTGCTGGCGGCGACATTAGTCTGGGCCGCAATTGCGAAGAATAAACTTCCGGCGTGGTTGGGCGTGGTGTTTTGCCTGAATAGTATCGCGCATTTATTACTCGATACGCTGGTCGGTGATATCTGGTGGTTGATGCCTTTCGTTAACCAGCCATTTGCATTCTTTCATATTACAGCGGTACATCATCCGTGGTGGCTCAATTTTTTATTACACTGGTCTTTTTTACTGGAACTGGCATTAGTAGCTGCCGCCATTGCCATGTGGTGCAGGCGTAATGCTAAAATGGTAAATGTAAAACGCGTGAAAAAATGATTCTGACTTTAAGCGGCGTAACATGTTTCCTGGGGAAATTCTCCCGTGGCTAAGTATGTTTTCCTGACTTTGCCCCAGGCTCTGAACATATAAAAATTCTGCTTTTCACCCTTAAGTTCTTTCACGGATTCCAGCGCAAAACTTTCTTTGGTGATCAGAAATTCTCCCCATGAAATATGGTCGCAGCTATATAAATATGCGACCTTTTCATGAGTTTCATAATGTTTTGTTATTTCGATATAGATAGCCATTGGCTTCAAACAGTAGTCCACGCCCGCAGGCGTGGACATTATTGTAATTACTTCGCCGGAATTTCTTTCAGCAGTTCAGTCAGTAGTGTCCAGTAATGACCTACGCTTTCGATGTGAACCTGCTCATCCGGAGAGTGCGGACCGGTGATGGTTGGCCCGATAGAAACCATGTCCATTTCCGGATACGGTTTTTTGAACAGACCACATTCCAGGCCCGCGTGAATAATCTGGATGTTCGGCGTCTTGTTGAACAGGCGCTGATAGGTTTCACGTACCAGATGCATCACCGGAGAATTAGCGTCCGGCTGCCAGCCAGGATATGCGCCTTTCGCTTCGGTTTTCGCGCCAGCCAGTTTACCCAGCGAATCCAGCATGCTCACCACGTAGTCTTTACCGCTGTCGATCAGAGAACGGATCAGACAGTGAATTTCTACGTTATTGTCAGTCATGGTCACTACACCGACGTTCAGGGAGGTTTCGACCACACCTTTTGCCACGTCGGAGTTGCGGATCACACCATTCGGGGTGGCGTTCAGCAGACGAATAAAGGTATCGCGAGATTTCGCAATCAGGGCAGCTTTATCGTTCGCAACAGAGTCCAGCAACAAGGCCAGATTTTTCTCTTTCTCTGCCAGCTCGTTTTTCAGGATGTCCTGATAGGTATTCACCAGCGTTTTCAGGGCGTCGACTTTATCAGCTGCGACAGCAATGGTCGCAAAGGCTTCACGCGGGATGGCGTTACGCAGTGTGCCGCCGTTGAAATCGATAAGACGCAGGTCCAGTTCTTCTGCATGTCCCGCCAGGAAGCGCACCAGCAGTTTGTTGGCATTACCCAGGCCAACGTGGATTTCACCGCCGGAGTGACCGCCTTTCAGACCTTTTAAGGTTAACTTGAAGGTTTCAAAACCAGCTGGAACCGCTTCACGATCTAAATGCAGGTTGGAGGTGAAGTCGATACCCCCCGCACAACCCATGTAGATTTCACCTTCTTCTTCGGAGTCGGTGTTAATCAGAATGTCAGCCTGCAACCAGTTGCTCTGTAAGCCGAACGCCCCGTCCATACCGGCTTCTTCGGTCATGGTTAGCAGCACTTCCAGCGGGCCGTGAACCACGTTTTCGTCAGCCAGAACCGCCAGTGCAGAGGCCATACCAATGCCGTTATCCGCGCCCAGCGTGGTACCGCGCGCTTTAACCCATTCGCCATCAATATAAGGCTGGATAGGATCTTTAGTGAAATCGTGCACGGTATCGTTATTTTTCTGCGGCACCATATCGAGGTGGGCCTGCAAGACGACTGGTTTACGATTTTCCATACCTGCGGTAGCAGGTTTACGAATCAGGATATTACCCACCTGATCGCGTTCGACATGGAAACCTTTCTCTTTTGCCCAACCAACAATGTATTCAGCGAGTTGCTCTTCATGATAGGACGGGTGAGGAATAGAACAGATTTTGGCAAAAATATCCCACAGCGGCTGTGGAGATAATTGAGACAGTTCAGACACGTTAAGTCTCCTTGTCGATCACCCGCAAAACAGTATTGCAGGTCACAGGGTTAGCAGAAAATGTTGTCAACACAAGACAGGCTTGCGAGATATGTTTGAGAATACCACTTTATCCCGCGTCAGGGAGAGGCTGTGCGTAAAAAGACGCGGACTCATGTGAAATACTGGTTTTTAGTGCGTCAGATCTCTATAATCTCGCGCAACCTATTTTCCCCTCGAACACTTTTTAAGCCGTAGATAAACAGGCTGGGACACTTCACATGAGCGAAAAATACATCGTCACCTGGGACATGTTGCAGATCCATGCACGTAAACTCGCAAGCCGACTGATGCCTTCTGAACAATGGAAAGGCATTATTGCCGTAAGCCGTGGCGGTCTGGTACCGGGTGCGTTACTGGCGCGTGAACTGGGTATTCGTCATGTCGATACCGTTTGTATTTCCAGCTACGATCACGACAACCAGCGCGAGCTTAAAGTGCTGAAACGCGCAGAAGGCGATGGCGAAGGCTTCATCGTTATTGATGATCTGGTGGATACCGGCGGTACTGCGGTTGCGATTCGTGAAATGTATCCAAAAGCGCACTTTGTCACCATCTTCGCTAAACCGGCAGGTCGTCCGCTGGTTGATGATTATGTTGTTGATATCCCACAAGATACCTGGATTGAACAACCGTGGGATATGGGCGTCGTATTCGTCCCGCCAATCTCCGGTCGCTAATCTTTTCAACGCCTGGCACTGCCGGGCGTTGTTCTTTTTAACTTCAGGCAGGTTACAATAGTTTCCAGTAAGTATTCTGGAGGCTGCATCCATGACACAGGCAAACCTGAGCGAAACCCTGTTCAAACCCCGCTTTAAACATCCTGAAACCTCGACGCTAGTCCGCCGCTTTAATCACGGCGCACAACCGCCTGTGCAGTCGGCCCTTGATGGTAAAACCATCCCCCACTGGTATCGCATGATAAACCGTCTGATGTGGATCTGGCGCGGCATTGACCCACGTGAAATCCTCGACGTTCAGGCGCGTATTGTGATGAGCGATGCTGAACGTACCGACGATGATTTATACGATACGGTGATTGGCTACCGCGGCGGCAACTGGATTTATGAGTGGGCCACCCAGGCGATGGTGTGGCAACAAAAAGCCTGTGCGGAAGAAGATCCACAACTCAGTGGTCGTCACTGGCTGCATGCGGCCACGTTATACAACATTGCCGCCTATCCTCATCTGAAAGGGGATGACCTGGCCGAGCAAGCGCAGGCTTTGTCAAACCGTGCCTATGAAGAGGCCGCCCAACGTCTGCCGGGCACGATGCGGCAGATGGAGTTTACCGTACCAGGCGGTGCGCCCATCACCGGCTTTTTGCATATGCCGAAAGGCGATGGCCCGTTCCCGACGGTATTAATGTGTGGTGGTCTGGATGCGATGCAGACGGATTATTACAGTCTGTATGAACGTTATTTTGCCCCGCGCGGCATTGCGATGCTGACTATTGATATGCCGTCGGTGGGCTTTTCTTCAAAATGGAAGCTCACCCAGGACTCCAGCCTGTTGCATCAGCACGTCTTAAAGGCGCTGCCTAACGTCCCGTGGGTGGATCACACCCGTGTCGCGGCCTTTGGTTTCCGTTTTGGCGCTAACGTTGCTGTGCGTCTGGCATATCTTGAATCGCCGCGTCTGAAAGCGGTTGCCTGTCTTGGTCCGGTAGTTCATACCCTGTTGAGTGATTTTAAGTGCCAGCAACAGGTGCCGGAAATGTATCTTGACGTTCTGGCGAGTCGTTTGGGGATGCATGATGCTTCCGATGAAGCGTTGCGTGTGGAACTGAATCGTTATTCATTAAAAGTGCAAGGATTGCTGGGCCGTCGCTGCCCAACGCCAATGTTATCAGGCTACTGGAAGAACGATCCGTTCAGCCCGGAAGAGGACTCACGCTTAATCACCTCATCATCTGCTGATGGTAAATTGTTAGAGATTCCATTTAATCCGGTGTATCGGAATTTTGACAAAGGTCTTCAGGAAATCACGAGCTGGATCGAAAAACGATTGTGTTAAAAATTTGCTAAATTTTACCAGTTTGGTAAAACAGGTGCATCACAACAGGAGATCGCAATGACGTTACCGAGTGGACACCCGAAGAGCAGATTGATCAAAAAATTTACCGCACTAGGCCCCTATATTCGTGAAGGTAAGTGCGAAGATAATCGATTCTTTTTCGATTGTCTGGCTGTATGCGTCAACGTGAAACCAGCGCCGGAAGTGCGTGAGTTCTGGGGTTGGTGGATGGAGCTTGAAGCGCAGGAATCCCGTTTTACTTACAGCTACCAGTTTGGTCTGTTCGATAAAGCAGGCGACTGGAAGAACGTTCCGGTAAAAGATGCCGAAGTGGTTGAGCGACTGGAACATACCCTGCGTGAGTTTCATGAGAAGCTGCGTGAACTGCTGACGACACTGAATCTGAAGCTGGAACCGGCGGATGATTTTCGTGATGAACCGGTGAAGTTAACCGCGTGAGTGAAAAGTGCCGGATGCGCCGCATCCGGCAATCTCCATTAAAACTGATAGGTCATCCCAACCGCGACAATATCATCATTATTAATATTTAATTTGTTATCGCTGTCCAGTTGGTTGATTTTATAATCAACAAACGCTGACATATTTTTGTTGAAATAATATGTAGCACCGACATCAATATAATTGACCAGATCCTCATCACCGATGCCCTCAATATCTTTCCCTTTCGATAAGACATAACCCAGCGATGGACGCAGGCCAAAGTCGAATTGGTATTGAGCGACTGCTTCAAAGTTCTGCGTCTTATTGGCAAAGCCGCCAGAGATTGGCGTCATTTTACGCGTTTCAGAATAGAAAGTTGCCAGGTAAATATTATTGGCATCGTATTTCAGGCCTGTTGCCCATGCTTCTGCACGCTTGCCCGTGCCACGGCTTTGCAGGTTCTGCTCGTTGGTGCGATCGGAGTTGGTATAGGCCCCACTAATGGCAAAATCGCTGCCGCCAAAGTCATATGTCAATGACGTGCCGAAGCCATCACCGTTTTGCTTTTTAACGTCGCGGTTTTCGTTTTTTCCTTGATATTGCAGGGTTAAGTTCAGACCATCGATAACGCCGAAGAAGTCGGTGTTCCGATACGTTGCCAGACCGCTGGCGCGTTTGGTCATAAAGTTGTCGGTCTGCGCGGAGGAATCGCCGCCGAATTCCGGGAACATATCGGTCCAGGCTTCCACGTCATACAGCGCCCCCAGGTTACGACCATAGTCGAAAGAACCCAAATCTTTATATTTCAACCCGGCAAAGGCAAGACGCGTTTTTTGCTGAGCAGTATCACTCTCTGCTTTATTTCCGGCAAACTCTGCTTCCCAGCGACCATAACCGGTCAGTTGATCGTTAATTTGTGTTTCGCCTTTAAAACCAAAACGGATATAACTTTGGTCGCCATCTTTACTGTCATTATCGCTCATATAATGCATGGCTTTAACTTTGCCATAGATATCCAGTTTATTACCGTCTTTGTTATATATTTCTGCGGCCTGTACGGATGCCGATGCCACAATGCCCATCACCACTAATGCCAGAGTGCTCTTTTTCATTTTCATTCCTGATTTTAATTAACGCGCGAATATTCAGCGGGAGAGCCCCGTTGAAAACAGGAAAGTTTTTAACCTGAGATTGTTAAAGATATATTACAGATTAATGATATTCTTAAAATGTGGTAATTTATTAAATCTGTAATAAAAGCGTAAACAACTGCCGCTACGCTTGCTGATCCCGCGCAACAAAACGCCATGCTTTGCTTGCAGATGGTTGGCAACCGGCGACAGTCCTGCTAAAACGTTCGTTTGATATCATTTTCCCTAAAATTGAATGGCAGAGAATCATGAGTGACAGCCAGACGCTGGTGGTAAAACTCGGCACCAGTGTGCTAACAGGCGGATCGCGCCGCCTGAACCGTGCCCATATCGTTGAACTTGTTCGCCAGTGTGCGCAGCTACATGCCGCCGGGCATCGGATTGTAATTGTGACGTCGGGGGCGATTGCCGCCGGACGTGAGCACCTGGGTTACCCGGAACTGCCAGCGACTATCGCCTCGAAACAACTTCTGGCGGCGGTAGGGCAGAGTCGACTGATTCAACTGTGGGAACAGCTGTTTTCGATTTATGGTATTCACGTCGGACAGATGCTGCTAACTCGTGCTGATATGGAGGACCGTGAACGCTTCCTGAACGCCCGCGACACCTTGCGTGCACTGCTCGATAACAACATCGTTCCGGTAATCAATGAGAACGATGCTGTCGCAACTGCAGAGATTAAAGTCGGCGATAACGATAACCTTTCGGCTCTGGCGGCGATTCTGGCAGGTGCCGATAAACTGTTGTTGCTGACCGATCAAAAAGGTTTGTATACCGCTGACCCGCGTAGCAATCCGCAGGCAGAACTGATTAAAGATGTGTACGGCATTGATGACGCACTGCGCGCGATTGCTGGTGACAGCGTTTCAGGTCTTGGAACCGGCGGCATGAGCACTAAATTGCAGGCCGCTGACGTGGCTTGCCGTGCGGGTATCGACACCATTATTGCCGCGGGCAGTAAGCCGGGTGTCATTGGTGATGTGATGGAAGGTATTTCCGTCGGTACGCTGTTCCATGCTCAGGCGACTCCGCTTGAAAACCGCAAACGTTGGATTTTCGGTGCGCCGCCTGCGGGTGAAATCACGGTAGATGAAGGGGCAACCGCCGCCATTCTTGAACGCGGCAGCTCCCTGTTGCCGAAAGGCATTAAAAGCGTAACCGGCAACTTCTCGCGTGGTGAAGTCATTCGCATTTGCAACCTCGAAGGTCGCGATATCGCCCACGGCGTCAGTCGTTACAACAGCGATGCATTACGCCGTATTGCCGGACACCACTCGCAAGAAATTGATGCAATACTGGGATATGAATACGGCCCGGTTGCCGTTCACCGTGATGACATGATTACCCGTTAAGGAGCAGGCCGATGCTGGAAAAAATGGGCATTGCCGCGAAGCAAGCCTCGTATAAATTAGCGCAACTCTCCAGCCGCGAAAAAAATCGCGTGCTGGAAAAAATCGCCGATGAACTGGAAGCACAAAGCGAAAGCATCCTCAATGCTAACGCCCAGGATGTTGCTGACGCGCGTGCCAATGGCCTTAGCGAAGCGATGCTTGACCGCCTGGCACTGACGCCCGCACGGCTGAAAAGCATTGCCGATGATGTGCGCCAGGTATGTAACCTCGCCGATCCAGTGGGGCAGGTAATTGATGGCGGGGTGCTGGACAGCGGCCTGCGTCTGGAGCGTCGTCGCGTACCGCTGGGGGTAATTGGCGTGATTTATGAAGCGCGCCCGAACGTGACGGTAGATGTCGCTTCGCTGTGCCTGAAAACAGGTAACGCGGTGATCCTGCGCGGCGGCAAAGAAACGTGTCGCACTAACGCGGCAACGGTGGCGGTGATTCAGGACGCCCTGAAATCCTGCGGTTTACCGGCGGGTGCCGTGCAGGCGATTGATAATCCTGACCGTGCGCTGGTCAGTGAACTGCTGCGTATGGATAAATACATCGACATGCTGATCCCACGCGGCGGGGCTGGGTTGCATAAACTGTGCCGCGAGCAGTCGACGATTCCGGTAATCACAGGTGGTATAGGCGTATGCCATATTTACGTTGATGAAAGTGCAGAGATCGCTGAAGCATTGAAAGTGATTGTCAACGCGAAAACTCAGCGCCCGAGCACGTGTAATACGGTAGAAACGTTGCTGGTAAATAAAAACATCGCAGATAGCTTCCTGCCCGCATTAAGCAAGCAAATGGCGGAAAGCGGCGTGACATTACACGCTGACGCAACTGCGCTGGCGCAGTTGCAGGCAGGCCCCGCGAAGGTGGTGGCTGTTAAAGCCGAAGAGTATGACGATGAGTTCCTGTCATTAGACTTGAACGTCAAAATCGTCAGCGATCTTGACGATGCCATCGCCCATATTCGTGAACACGGCACGCAACATTCCGATGCGATCCTGACCCGCGATATGCGCAATGCCCAGCGTTTTGTCAACGAAGTGGATTCCTCCGCTGTTTACGTTAACGCCTCTACGCGTTTTACCGACGGCGGCCAGTTTGGTCTGGGGGCGGAAGTTGCGGTAAGCACACAAAAACTCCACGCGCGCGGCCCAATGGGGCTGGAAGCTCTGACCACCTACAAGTGGATCGGCATTGGTGATTACACCATTCGTGCATAAATAAAACCGGGTGATGCAAAAGTAGCCATTTGATTCACAAGGCCATTGACGCATCGCCCGGTTAGTTTTAACCTTGTCCACCGTGATTCACGTTCGTGAACATGTCCTTTCAGGGCCGATATAGCTCAGTTGGTAGAGCAGCGCATTCGTAATGCGAAGGTCGTAGGTTCGACTCCTATTATCGGCACCATTCAAACATCTCCCCAAGTCTACTAAAGTCTTTCAAAACCCCTTATAATCCGCGTATTAAAGCCCCGTTCGTCTTTTGACGTCTACTAAAGTCCCTCAAAATCTACGGCCAGATGGGGGTACTTATGGGGGTATTTGCTGTTCGGTTTAGTGGAGGTACCCCCAAGTGAAACTCAATGCCCGTCAAATAGACACAGCCAAGCCAAAAGAGAAGGCTTACAAGCTGGCCGATGGTGGCGGTTTGTATCTCTTGGTAAAACCTAATGGAGGTAAATACTGGCGACTTAAATATCGTGTAGCTGGTAAAGAGAAGCTATTGGCACTAGGTGTGTATCCTGAGGTTACTCTAGCCGATGCTCGGGCAAAACGTGAAGATGCGAAAAGAGGTATCGCTGGTGGTATCGATCCGATGGAAGCGAAACGAGAGGAAAAGATTGCCCGGGAAACGCAGTTAAACAACACCTTCAAAGATATTGCCCTTGAGTGGCACAGCAGCAAATTAAAAAAATGGTCTGCTGGTTATGCTTCAGACATCCTCGAAGCCTTCAACAAAGATGTGTTCCCTTACATTGGCAAAAAACCAATCGCCGAAATCAAACCACTTGAACTTCTGAATGTGCTGCGGCGCATCGAGGGGCGAGGTGCTACAGAAAAAGCCAAAAAAGTGAGGCAGCGGTGCGGGGAAGTTTTCCGCTATGCAATAGTCACTGGTCGCGCAGAGTATAACCCTGCACCAGACCTTACTAGCGCGATGCAAGGCCATGAATCTAATCATTACCCTTTCCTTACAGCCAAAGAATTACCTGATTTTTTCAAGGCATTGTCCAGTTACTCAG
The DNA here is from genome assembly GCF_009820205.1 of Escherichia sp. HH26CH. Lineage (NCBI taxonomy): Bacteria > Pseudomonadati > Pseudomonadota > Gammaproteobacteria > Enterobacterales > Enterobacteriaceae > Escherichia > Escherichia sp. HH26CH. Next base: position 205,851 of record NZ_VNXM01000039.1, on the reverse strand, counting down.
GAAGCGCATTGGTTGTTATGGCGGCTCGTCTACTGATTATCACCGGCTTGCGAACTGGCGAACTACGTGGCGCATTATGGGATGAAATTGATTTCAACAAGGCTATCTGGGAGATACCCGCTTCACGTATGAAAATGCGGCGGCCTCATATTGTGCCATTGTCTGAGCAGGCTCTTTCGCTTATTGGGAAGATTAGAGAAATAACAGGCAATTACCCTCTTATGTTTCCCGGGCGCAATGATCCAAGGAAAACAATGAGTGAGGCCAGCATAAACCAAGTGTTTAAGCGCATTGGCTACGCTGGACGTGTAACTGGTCATGGGTTCCGGCACACTATGAGTACGATTTTGCATGAGCAGGGCTATAACACTGCGTGGATAGAAACACAGCTCGCTCACGTTGATAAGAACTCAATTCGTGGCACATACAACCATGCGCAATATCTGGATGGAAGGCGGGAGATGCTTCAATGGTATGCCGACTATATGGATTCTCTCGAGCATGGCGGAAATGTGGTGCATATGGTGTTTGAAAAACACGCATGAAACAACTGGACAAGTGTACAGAGGTTTACTAAAGTATAGGGGAGTAGATTGATAAAAACTCACAGAGGATTGCTATTTAACAGTTAGCCCTGGAGAAGGGCAATCGCTCTTTTATAAACGAAGGTGTATTGAGCCTTCTACGCTGCTGAAAAGCGGAATGTTCTTTAACAGGCTTTGGCGCTGACAAAGCGCAATTGTTCTTTAAAACTACTGGATGTCACGCCTAATAGCGTGATCCTGCCGAAATGCAGGGTAGCTCTACCCTTGTGGAGCAAACAAACCAAAACAATCTGACTATCTTTTATAAAAGACCGCAATATGTTTTTCATATTGTGGTCTTTGGCGTATTCGACATTTGACGCAAATAAAACTCTCGCCATTCGTTGCAGGAGGGGGTTATTGCGTCATTAGTACAGGATATTAATAAATGGCTAATTACAATTCATTAATTCGTCTCTCTGAAGTTCAAAGGCGAACTGGTTATAGCAAAGCATGGATTTATCGTCTTATTAGTCAGGGGAGATTCCCTAAACAGGTAAAAATTGGAAGTCGGGCTATTGCTTTTGTTGAGTCTGAAATAGATGAATGGATTGAGAAGTGTATATTAGAATCTAGAGACGAGGTGGCCTGATGGAAAAGAAAAACCGCCCATTACAGGCGGCTAATTCAGATATTCGCGTATCTGATATTACGCCCCTTACAAAATCCCTTCAAGCACCAAAGCGCACACCGAAAAAGCATCGTGCCCGAGTCTATATGCTGCGTACTGGTATAGAGGGATGGACAGAAAACGACATTCTTCGCTACTGCCGTCTGTCTTCTGGTCGTAACTATGCAACAGAGTTAGAACGCCAGCTTGGAATCACTCTGGAGCGTATCGACGAAAAGAATCCTGATGGTATCGGAACACACCTTCGCTACCGTTTCTCCTGCCGTGGTGATGTTCTGAAAGTGATCACTCATATTAACCATCTTGCGAACATAAATGATCACAACGGACTTTCTCAGCAGGAAATTGCCGACATTCTGAAACTCTACCCGGACGCGTTTAACGCCGCTTAACGGAGACTGAAAATGAACATCGAAAAAAGCAGATTAATTTCTGAGGCCGCCCCTCATCTGAACGCCTCTCTGAGCACAATTAACGGTAATGAATTTGCCGCAATTGTCCCGGTTATTCCTGGTCATATCGGTGGGCGTGAAACCAATATTGTTAGCGCAAAAGCGTTACACAAAGCGTTGGGCGTGGGAAAAGACTTCTCTACATGGATCACTGATCGCATCTCTGAATATGACTTCACCATTGGGCACGATTACTCAGTCCATAAAACTATTTCCCCAAATTTGGGGAAAAGCCCGAATGGCGCGGCTTACAGCAAGATTAAGCAGTCTGGCAGACCCGGCAAAGACTATCTGTTAAGTGTCGGAATGGCGAAAGAACTGGCAATGATCGAACGCAATGATCAGGGTCGCGCTATCCGCCGTTATTTCATCCAGTGCGAGGAAGAATTACAGCGTAGCGTTCCTGAAATCGCCGCCCGCTATCGTCGCCAGCTAAAAGCCCGTATCAGTGCCGCAAACAACTTTAAGCCAATGTGCGATGCGCTGAATATGGCCCGTGCCGAGCAGGGGAAAACGACGCAGCAACACCACTACACAAACGAGAGCAATATGATTTCTCGTATCGTTCTTGGTGGGCTAACTGCTAAGCAGTGGGCGCGGATAAATGGCTATTCTGGCGAACCTCGCGACCATATGAACGCAGAACAGCTTGAGCACCTCTCATATCTCGAAAGCACCAATATCACGTTAATTGATATGGGCATGGAATATGAGCAGCGCAAAGGAGAACTCACCCGCCTGTCGCAACGCTGGCTCGCTAAGCGTCTGGAGGCGGTCCATGTTTAAGCCGACAGGAACATCACAACCTCAAAAACGCTACAAAGATGCCCACGGAGCACTCGTTACTGTCGAAAGCGTGTCTCACAACCAAGTGACGTTTTATCGCGACGGGTATCAATCGCCATGCGTACAACCGCTGGCACGTTTCATGAAGGAGTTCGCGGAGGTTAACAAATGCTAACCGCTCAGAAGAAGATATTTTCACTGGCTGGCATGTCGCCAAAATCCAGCAATATGACGGCAAAATCAGGCATTAATACAGCAGATACAAGCAAAGTTTATCATTTGCTGGTGGTAGGAGCGGATGCCTTAACTATGTCAGAAATCACGGTCGATGGTGTTAGCGTTGAGAAGGTCAGCAGCTGTGCCAGAGAATTTCTGGTCGTAGATGGCTTTCTCTGCTCGCGTAGTGACTCCACAAAAACCTTCGTCCACACGCGCGACGTTAACGAAATGAGCGCGATGTATTGTGCATCTGGTGCTTCCAATAGTGAGTTTTCGGAGTCCATAAAAAAGAGCTTGCCGTTATGCGGCAACACGGTTTATGGTTATAAGGCACCTCATAAAACGGGTGCCGGGTTTCGCAGCCCGGAAATGTACGAGGCGACACATGACGCGCCGAGCGTCTTTTTTTGTGCCGTTAGCCAGACTCACACTTTTTTCAGTGATGCGGTTATAATCCGCGTCGCTTGCAAAATTATGGTGGGCTGGACAGGGCAGCCGAAAGGCTGGCCGGTTTCCTTGTACGCCGGTACTGCGAACTCTGTTCAGTCCACCACCAGCGAGTTTCGCAGCTCCGGTGGTGGGAAGAATTCCCAGTACAAGGAGGCTGCCACATGCTGGCTACTACCCCTACCCAAAAACCGCAATTTATCTGGATTATCGCCGCAGTTCGCCGCGATTGCCCGACAATTACCGCCAAAATTCATCATATTGCTGCCGAGTCTGAACGCGATGCTCGCCGTTCTCTGGTGCGCGATCACGTCTGCTTTTTTGCTGGTCGTATCCGCATGGAGGTGGCACATGATTAAAACCTACGATGTGCATATGGATCCCCTCGAACGCACAAGCCAGATCATCACACTGACAGAAGTGATTAATGACATTCTGGTGAGCAACTCTCCCTCACGAGACGAAAAACTGAAGGCGTTACTCGCGATATTGGATCTCGCCGTTCGTGACGTTCATTTCCTGCTGGAAGGTGGCGAAATGCCAGGAAAAACGGGGGCAACCAATGAATAACTCAATTAATGCCCCTCGACTTACGTCCGCACTTCAATTAATCGAGCAAGCAGCGGCTGTCCTGGTTGCTGTCAGTCTTTCGGCTGAAGAAATGGACGCTGCTGATGTCGTGGATGCGATTAAAGCGTGCTCATCTTTGGTTAACGATGCTCGTGCAGAGCTGGTAATTCTTGGGGGTGAAAAATGAATATCAACTTAATTTATCGTCATCCGTGTGAGCTGGAAATTGAATCATTGCTGAGCCGTGAAGAGCCATATCCAGACACATTCACTCTTGCAGATCGCACGACTGAACGGCTTACCAGAGCGCGCACAGGTCTGGTTCATGTGATGAATGAGATTCTTCCATCGGTGGGAGGGGAACAGGCGGCAGTAATCACTAGCTGGCTACAAAAAGTTACCTCTCTGATAGATATCAGTTTAATCGATGCGGAGAGTGCGAAATGACCAACATCCAGCTCATTGAAGCACAATGTCGCATCGAACAGGTTCAGACTGTTTTAGGGTTCTGGCTTGAAGGGGCCAGCCCCAGCAACAGAGACAAGTTAATGATTGGCGCGGTTATGTCACTGCTCAATGGCGTACCAGAAGCTATTCAGGAAGCAGACGAATTGTTGGGCAAATATGAGTTACAGAATCATTCAGGCGAGGCGAAACATGAATAATTTCTTAACTTTCCATGCAGAAGCAACGCCTGACGGCGTAAACATCATGTACCGCAGCAACGATGGAATGACAGAACGCGTTGAGGCCGTCTCATATATTGATGCCGTAAATCGTCTGGATGCCGGGGATTATGACGATAAACCAGATGAAGGTATGTCAATACATCTCGCTATAGCCGATGGCGGCAACCAGGGATATTTCGATTACACATCACAGCATAACGTCATTATGTGGAGATGGCTGATCGCAACAGTATTCATGCTGGAAATGAGAGAGGAAAACGGCACTGTCAGCATCATTGATGATACTGGCAATCCTTCCGAAGTGGCTGTTTATTCCAACGGCATCGTCGCCATGCCGCTGTATCCAGTAGCAGAGCGCCTCGCTATGGCAAACAACATTGAGGGCGCGATGATAGAACGTTTTGGCATCGAGTCTGGCACAGAACGCGCCATCATTTTCTACAGAGCCATGATGGATGTGGAACAAGGAGCACTGACTCCATTTGGTCGTGAAACGCTTGCTGAACTTCACAACAGCTTTATAGCTGAACTGAATGAAAACGGCATGCCAGCGGAACCAGTGACGCACTGAGGATGGAACCATGATTACTAAAAATTTCCGACTGAATGCGCTGGCAAATAAGTATGCGTCGGCACTGTATAACCACATTACCTCCACCAGCGGCGGGGACTATTTCATGGTTGATGCGGACGGCGAGGCCGTCCGTGTGGAAATCGTCAATGGAGTAAAAGGCGTTCGCAGCCTGATCGATAGCTACACACTAGCAGCCATGAAAGTGTTCTACCCGCAGTGGGAAACCGTGGGGATCGAGCTTCTTGATCGTTGCGTCACTAAGGACGGATTGACTGACGTCGGGCGTGAGATATGGCAAAGCATGGTTAATGACATGGGCGCAACTGTAGCGGGAGGTTCTCATGCGTGAAAATGCAGAAATGGCGCTTAGCTCCGCAATCGGAGAGCAGGTGGCAAAGATTGCTGGTGCTGTGTGGATTCATAACCTTCATTCTACTGGTGAAGAGAAAATGGCAATTCAGACGCCAGAGGGACGCACCATTACTACATCTCTGAAGCCGTCAGATGTTTGTGATCTGATTTGCGCATTCATGTACCCAGCAATGAGGACTGCCCACGGCGATAAGTGGAAACTTGCGACAACCGCTGAATTTGATATGTGGCTAAACAATGATGGCATGCTGACTGATTACGGAATAACCAAGTGGCAGATGCTGGTTAGCCATATCGCAAACGCTATAGACCACGTGGGGTACGGTGATGCGAAACATTGATCTTATCCGTCAGGTTATCAGTGCGTCTGAAAACAACTGGCCTCATGTGCTGGGCTGCCTGAACATAAATGTCCCTGACTCTCCGCGCCGTCATGCTCCCTGCCCTGCATGTGGGGGCAAAGATCGATTCCGGTTCGATGACAACGGGCGCGGTAGCTTCATCTGTAATCAGTGCGGCGCTGGTGATGGGCTGGATTTAATTAAACGCGTAAATAACTGCGACACAACAGAGGCGGCGCTTCTTGCCGCTGATGTTCTGGGTATTGATTACCGGACAACGGAAACACCAGAAGCCACCAGCCAGAAACGGGAACAACTGGAAACCGAGCGCCAGCGACGCGAACAGGAGCGCCTGAAAAGGGCAGAGAAGGACGAACAACAAAGACGGGATACGTTTTCCCGTCAGTTTGATGACATGCGCAGAAAGGCTGTAAACGGCAAATCTGATTATCTGGTTGCGAAAGGGGTAGGTGATTTTACATTCCCCGTGTTGCCCGATGGATCTCTGTTGCTGGCGCTGGTGGATAAATCCGGCGCAGTCACAGCAGCACAGACAATTACCTCACATGGTGAAAAAAGACTCCTGACAGGTTCAGCAAAGCGGGGGGCATATCACGCCATAAACGCACCAGAAACAACACAGAGCATCTTAATCGCAGAAGGGCTGGCAACGGCATTATCTGCCCATTTAATTCGTCCAGAGGCGCTGACAGTGGCGGCGATTGATGCCGGGAACCTGTTATATGTCGCCCAGGTACTGCGGGATAAATTTCCTTCAGCACAAATCATCATTGCTGCGGATAACGACCACAGCGAAGGAAGACAAAACACGGGGAGAATAGCAGCAGAAAAAGCAGCTTTATCTGTTTCTGGATGGGTGGCATTACCCCCGACAGATCACAAAGCAGACTGGAATGATTACCACCAAAAACACGGCATTAAATGCGCCACAGAAGCGTTCAATAAATCAATGTACCAACCACAGGGTAATGGCGTGAAACAGGAGCCACAGACCATTGAAGGAAGCGATTTTAAGGTTATGGATACCGACCCACTGAAACCAAGAATAGAAAGCCGCGAGGATGGTATTTATTGGGTATCTCCGAGAGCTGACAGCCAGAGTGGAGAAATCATCAATAACGAAAGCTGGTTATGTTCTCCGTTAAGCGTTATCGGTACTGGCAGAGACGATAAAGACCAGTATCTCATTCTGCGCTGGCTGTCGTTTGGTTCTGAAACGCCGACAACCGCTGCCATTCCACTGGCTGATATTGGTGAACGTGAAGGATGGCGCACACTTAAAGCTGGTGGGGTAAATGTCACGACCAAAAGCAGCCTCAGAGCAATACTGGCAGACTGGCTACAACGCAGTGGCTCTCGTGAATTGTGGCGTGTTGCTCATGCCACTGGCTGGCAATGCGGAGCGTACATCATGCCTGATGGGGAAATCATCGGAACACCTGAAAATCCTGTGCTGTTCAGCGGGAGAAGCTCAGCCGCAGCCGGATATACCGTCTCAGGGAGCGCGAAAAGCTGGCGTGATAACGTGGCGCGTCTGGCCTTTGGTAACTATTCAATGATGACCGGGATCGGCGCAGCACTGGCAGCGCCATTGATTGGGCTGGTGGGCGCTGACGGGTTCGGCATTCATTTCTATGAGCAGTCGAGCGCAGGTAAGACCACCACGGCAAACGTGGCGAGCAGCTTATACGGCAACCCTGATTTACTGCGGCTGACGTGGTACGGAACCGCGCTGGGGCTGGCAAATGAGGCCGCCGCCCACAATGATGGATTAATGCCGCTTGATGAAGTTGGTCAGGGCGCTGATCCTGTCAGCGTTTCACAGTCTGCCTATGCGTTATTTAACGGTGTAGGGAAACTGCAAGGCGCTAAAGACGGTGGAAACCGGGATCTAAAACGCTGGCGTACAGTGGCAATCAGCACCGGAGAAATGGATTTAGAAACATTTATCGCTACTTCCGGGCGAAAAACTAAAGCCGGGCAACTGGTGCGACTGCTGAATATTCCGTTGAGTAAAGCAGTACGCTTTCACGATTATCAGAACGGAAAACAGCACGCAGACGCACTGAAAGACGCTTACCAGCATCACCATGGCGCAGCCGGGCGTGAGTGGATTAAATGGCTGGCAGACCACCAGCAACAGGCAATTAAAACTGTTCGTGACTGCGAAAGCAGATGGAGAAGTCTGATCCCATCCGATTATGGTGAGCAGGTTCACCGTGTAGCCGCGCGATTTGCCATTCTGGAGGGCGCATTGCTGTTAGGCGAGGTTGTAACAGGCTGGGATGCTCAGATATGCCGTGATGCGATACAGCACAGCTATAACGCATGGTTGCGCGAGTTCGGCACAGGTAACAAAGAACATCAGCAGATTATTGAACAAACGGAGGCATTTCTTAATGCCTATGGGCTTAGCCGTTTTGCACCATTTCCATACAGCCCGGCAGATTTGCCCATCAAAGATTTAGCCGGATACCGTCAGCGTGGAGAACATGACGAAAGCCCAATGATTTTCTACACATTCCCGGCCACATTTGAAAAGGAGATCGCATGTGGTTTCAACGCAAAACAGTTTGCTGAAGTGTTGAAAAAAGCCGGGATGCTAACCCCACCAAACAGCGGTCGTGGATACCAAAGAAAATCACCACGTATTCAGGGACGACAAATAAACGTTTATGTACTCAATTACCAGCCGGGAGATTATAACTCATCTGAAGAATGAGCTTCTTCATGTGCGTAGAAAAGGTGTTGGTTCAGTTGGTTCAGTTGGTTCAATTTGTAAAGAGTATTGTTTTATAAGGATTTTATTCTTTTTATTGAACCAACACTGAACCAACAATACGGTATTTTGAACCAACACAATGTGACTGAATTGATGCGCACAACACCTGGCTGGCATCAGAGAGTGTTTTACGAGACTTTCGTAAAATCCTGTGTACAAGGGCGTGACGTTTTTGAAAGTGAGCACTACGAAATTTTCGTAGTTCAGAAAACAGGCCCTGAGAAGTTGTTATGCCTGTTCAGCAAACCATCCGCATAGCTGATCGCGAATCAAATTACCAATGGAGCCAGAAGTAAGGGCAGAACTGAAAAGCGCCTGCCGTGAAGAGTAATGCGACACCATAAATATAGTTTTTAGAGTCCATAAAAAACCTGTCAAAACCTGACACACAGAACGATGCCACCAGCTACTGATCGGTGGCATTTTTTTGTGCTATTTGTTTCATATTTTGCAATTACGATGATGAATATTGCGATTTGTGAAACTATAATAACTGTTGTTTTATACAGTTCTAAGGGGGCGTTATGGCTGTTTCAGTAAAGCCGGTATTGATAAGTGAGAAGCAAATGGAAGCGATAAAGAAAATTCAGGAAGAGCAGCGTAAAAAATCAGGAATTGGAGTAGCGCCAACTCTGCATGAAATTGCACGAGGGTTAATAGATAAGGCGCTGGCAGGCTGTATGTGAAAATGGATGGCATCGCATGGAACTAAAATTTATTGATAACCCTGTGCGATTACAGGCCTTTCTTAACGAGCCTGGCAATACCGAAAATATTGTTGAGCCGGGGCACACGTACTACATCAAGCCTGATGCGGTATATCTCGGCATCTACGAAGGATTAGTGCTGGCCGGCGTTCATGAAGTGCGTAACTTCTGGCATAGCGTTGTTGAATGCCATGCGGTGTACGACCCCGGATTCCGTGGTGAATATGCACTGCAAGGTCATCGATTATTCTGCAAATGGCTTCTCGAAAACTCACCATTCCTTAACAGCGTCACCATGGTTCCTGACACAACGAAATACGGACGGTCAATTATCCGTTTGCTTGGCGCTACCCGTGTTGGTCACCTGGCCGATGCATATATCAGATGTGGTAAGCCAGTCGGCGTAACGCTTTATCAGTTAACGCGGCAACAATATAAGGAACTCAGCGAATGTTAATTACCCATATAGCTCATAAACATCTCAATCGTGCCGTATACGAAAAAGGCGGTGATGGTGGTGCCTCTAAAGCCCAGGCGAAAGCCCAGCAGCAGGCAATTGATTTGCAGCGCGAGCAGTGGAATACGGTGATGAATAATCTCAAGCCGTATGCAGAAGTCGGATTGCCTGCTTTACAACAACTACAAGGACTGATGACTCTGGAAGGGCAGAATAAAGCCGCGAATGATTTCTTTGGTTCTGGTTTATATAAAACACAGGCAGATCAGGCCCGTTATCAGAACCTTGTCTCAGCAGAAGCTACCGGGGGGCTTGGCTCAACAGCTACCAGTAACCAGTTATCTTCCATTGCGCCCATGCTTTATAACAATTGGCTCAGTGGGCAAATGCAAAATTATGGAAACCTGCTAAATGTCGGGATGAATGCGGCATCAGGGCAGGCAACAGCAGGGCAAAACTACGCCAATAATACCGGACAACTCTTGCAGGGGCTTGGCGCTATTCGTGCAGGTCAGGCGCAGCAGCCATCCAGTCTTGCGCGTGGTATTGGTGGGGCGGCATCAGGCGCTTTAGCGGGTGCGCAACTTGGTTCCGTTGTTCCGGGTATAGGTAATGTCGCCGGGGCTATTGGTGGTGGGCTTATTGGTCTTGTTGGGGGGCTTGGATTCTAATGGCGACATGGCAACTTGGCGGGCTGCCTGGCATGGCACCGCAAAATGATAATGCTCCTCGTTCTTCCGTTCCTCAGCCTGTGCAGTATCAGCAGCAGCCAAACGTAGGTTTAATGGCGCTACAGGGGCTAAGAGGCGTTGCTGAGATTAATCAGCAGGCACGTCAACAACAGCGTAAAGCAGAGTTTCAGAAAGCATATGCCGGGGCTTTTGAGTCTGGAGACAGAAACAAAATGCGCAGTCTTATTTCTGAGTATCCAGAAGAATTTGAAAGCGTTCAGAAAGGGATGGGCTTTATTGATGACGACCAGAGAAATTCTATTGGTCATCTTGCGACTAGTGCTCAAATCGCATCTTCGCTCGGAACTGGGGCATTTGGAAAATTCATAGCAGATAACGAAGATGAAATGCGTCGCTTGGGAATTTCTCCTGAGTCTGTTGCCGAAATGCATGTTAATGATCCACAGGAATTCCAGCGGCTTGCTGGTAGTATGGCACTGTTTTCTCTCGGTCATGAGAAGTACTTCGATATCAAAGATCGAATGGAAGGTCGGGATATTGAGCGTGGCAAGTTGGCAGAGACAATCCGCAGCAATCAGGCTGGAGAGGCGCTTCAGGCGAGAGGGCAGGATATTAGCCGAGCAAATGCGTTAACGTCAGCATATGCACCAACAGCCGCAATGCAGAATTACAATCAGTACGCGCAAATGTTAAAGGCGGATCCAGAGGGGGCAGCGGCATTTGCGGCAGCGGCTGGAATTAATACAAACGCCAAAAAATTAATGAGTGTTAGGGAAAACGATGATGGCACTGTCACAAAATACTACACAGACGGAAGTGAAGAGCAGGGAAAACTAAACCAGCCAATATCTGGAGATGGGTTTCGTCCAATAGCTTTGCCAACAGCTCAAAAGATCATGGAAAAGTCGCCAGAAGGGGCTAAAAAAGTTGCTGGATTTGCATACAGAGTTAGGGATGCTCTTGATTCAATGGATACACTGAAAGGCCAGCTTAGCCCACAGCGAGTGGCGATCATTAATAATGCTTTGGGTAATGGGACGCTGGCTAACTTAACGCTCAGCCCAACAGAGCAGCAATACGTTGTTAATGCTAATGACGCAATAATGGCAATACTCCGTCAGGAAACAGGGGCAGCAATCGTACCTGCTGAAATGTCAAAATATTATCAAATGTATTTCCCTCAGCCTGGCGACTCCACAAAAACCATTGATACCAAGCGCCGGAAGATGGAAAACCAGTTCAATTCGCTGAAAGCTGCTTCTGGTCGAGCTTATGATGCTTTGCGTGTTATTTCAGCAGTTGACAGAGGAACTTCTTCTTCGTCGCAGACATTGCCGCAATCTGAGCAGGTATCACAGCCAGCAGCCAGCAGTAATTTTTCTTCACTATGGGGTGATTAATGGCTAAAGCATGGAAAGATGTTATCGCCTCTCCACAGTATCAGGCGTTAGCACCAGAACAAAAAGTGCAGGCTCAGGAGCAATACTTCAATGAAGTCGTGGCCCCACAAGCCGGAGAAAGTGTAGAGCAGGCTAAGCAGGCTTTTTATGCTGCCTATCCACTACCATCAACGAATGAAATAGACAGATCCCAATCAGCAACTCAAAATATTCAACATACATCATCTGATAATTCTCTTGCGTCAGGGTATGCAAAGTTAGCTACTCAGCAAAGAGAGGGGCTTGAGCGTTCAGCAGAACAGGGAGCCAGTCTTGGGGCTGCGATGCGCGATGCTATAACAGGCGAAAGCCGAATGACTCCAGAGATGGAGAGACTGCAAAATGTCGCCTCTGCCCCAGAATTGAACTCACTAAGCATGGATGCCCTGAAGGCTGGATGGTCTCAACTTTTCGGCTCTGACGCGTCTCAGGAAAAGATTCTTCAGGGAATGGGGGCGACATTAAGGCAGGATGAGAAGGGGAATACTATCGTTTCTCTTCCATCAGGTGATTATGCCCTGAACAAGCCGGGTTTATCACCGCAAGACCTGACTTCGTTTCTTGCTAATGCGTTGGCGTTTACACCAGCGGGCAGGGCTGGAACGGTGCTTGGTGCCATAGGAAAATCAGCAGCTACAGATTTAGCACTACAGGGAGCCACCAGCCTTGCTGGTGGAGAAGATATTGATCCGTTACAAACGGTAATTTCTGCTGGCATTGGTGGTATTGGTAAGGGGCTGGAAAATACAGCGAGTGCGGTTTCGAGGGCTGTTCGTGGTGATATGTCTCCTGAAGCAAAGGCTGCTGTCGACTTTGCATCGGAAAGAAATCTGCCGTTAATGACCAGTGACATGCTGAAAGATAAAACCTTTATGCAGAGTCAGGCTCAGACATTAGGCGAAAGAGTTCCTTTTTTTGGAACCGGTAAGAATCGACTGAATCAACAACAAGCACGAGAAAATTTAGTCAGAACATTTAGCGATGGTCTGGGTAGCATTTCTGATAAACAGCTTTATGAATCTGCGACTAAAGGGCAACAAAAATTCATTGAGGCAGCAGGAAAGCGATATAACCGCATAATTGACGCTATGGGGGATACCCCTGTCGATCTCTCAAACACGGTAAAAACTATCGACAATCAGATTGCCGTGTTAAGCCGCCCTGGCAAATCTCAGGATAGAGCCGCGGTAAAAGTCTTGCAGCAATTTAAAGACGATATCACCAGCGGACCAAATGACCTGCGTCTGGCGAGGGAAAACAGAACCGATCTTCGAAAGCGATTTATAGCGTCATCTGACACTGTTGATAAAGATACGCTACAGAAAGCCAGCGATATTATCTACAAGGCATATACGGCGGATATGAAAAAAGCCGTAGCCAAAAATCTTGGAGCAGACGAAGCCATTAATATGGCAAGGGTTGATCGCTCATGGTCTAAATTCAATGACATGATGGGAAGAACACGCGTTCAAAAGGCAATAGCCAGCGGCAAGTCCACGCCTGAGGATGTAACAAAACTCGTTTTTAGCCAAAGCCCATCAGAACGTTCTCAGCTTTACAGGCTTCTGGATGACAATGGTAGGCAAAACGCACGAGCAGCCATAGTTCAGAATGCTGTAGATAAGGCGACTGATCCGTCTGGAAATATCAGTGTTGAGAAGTTTATTAATGCGTTACACCGGAACAGGAAGCAATCAGCAACTTTCTTTAAAGGCGTACATGGAAAGGAACTGGACGGCGTTATTAAATACCTCAACGATACAAGACACGCGGCAAAAGCGAACGTTCAAAACTTAAATGGTCAGCAACTTTATGGATTGTTAGTTGGTGGTGGCATCATAAACGCAGCAGTATTGGCGGGGATGCTAAAAACGGCTGCGTTTGTTGTTCCTGCTGCTGGTGCCGTAGGCGGAGCAGCGAAGGCATACGAAAGCCCTGTTATACGAAATGCCTTGTTACGTCTGGCAAATACGCCAAAAGGTAGCACAGCATATGACAGAGCGATCAGTACGGTCACACAATCGCTCACCAGAGTCGCACAGGCATCACAAAAAGAAGCTCAATAACTGGTTAGCCACGGATGGCTAATTTTTGTTCTTTGCTCTCATCCACAGGTAAAGAAGGGCAAGAACAAGACAAAAAACAGAGAATAGATAACCTACCTCATATGGTGCGCCAAAAAAATTAGCTATTGATACGGGCAAAAAAGCTGAAGCGATCAAAATTGAAAGGCAAAAAATAAGCCCAGTAATATAGTTTATTAAATTCTTAAATGAGAAATGTTTTGCTTGATTTACGGTCTTAGCGAATGATCGCTTAACGACGGATAAAAGCAAATAGATGGCGACAGTTGCTAATGCCCCTTTCCACCAATCTGGATATAGTTTTGCGACAATCAGACCAAGGAAAACCATGATGACAGCCTGAGCATTCACACCAACCCTCCCTTTAGCGTTGTTTAGAATGGCAATCATCATATATCCAAGACATGGCATTTGGTACATAGCTTGGGTCGGGATTTCAAATCCGATCCCCGTTGATGGGGCCGTTACAGTACGCGCATATCCGCTTTATGTGAAACAGGAAGATTTTTCTGATATCACTGCCACAGCAAAACACCAATTTCGAGACAAGTACGCGCGCGAGGGGTATCAGTTGCAAAAAATTTTGCAACTACGTCCGACCAGTATGCACACGATGGCGGAGGGATACCATAAAACTGTTCTCTACATGAGACAGAGTGGTGGTGATGTGTTGATTATCGGCGTATATGCGCACAGGACGCGCTATGACGATGTTTTATGCGGGTACACCAATCCCATGTATCTGGTGTGATAAATCGCGTTACATGACCTCTCATGTTGTGCTGGTGGTTATCACGACGTTCTGAATCTGGCCTTTGCCTGGTATTTTGCGACAAGTACGCGCGCGTAGCATCGAAATAATCGGATGGCGTATGCTGCTGGTAATATGAAGACCGATAGCATTAACCGTAAGGAGAAAGACTTCTCGATAACGGCAAGATCGCGGCAAGGGGGCTGAATTGCGAGGCGAGATTAAGCAACTGTCTTGAACGTAAAAATCATGGAGCAACATGATGGTACGATTCATTCCATTCTTCGTTCTTTCTGAGCATTGCGTTCAGGCTTAGTCAAAATTAGTGTTGCGAGCGGACCTATTAGTAATTGTTAGTGCGATGCGCCTGTTATGGATTGTTATGGTTGTGGCAGGCCTGATTAATATCCAGTATGACCACCAGCTATGAGAGGCCACCTCAGTGGTTCGCAGTTGCAGGTTTGCACTCAGGTTCGCAGGGTTTTGGCTACTTTCACGTGCGAACCTGCAGAATTGCAAAGGACAACTAAGTCCTCTGGCCAACTCCCGGTTTATGAGCGACACAGTCCGCCTGGCGCATCGTTTTCGTCGAGTGCGCCCATCAGCTTGTCCATGGACTATCCACCACTCGATATTAAAGCTAATCATTGGTTGCCAGCCCGCGAATCAAGTTTGTTCTGGATCCAAGCTTCAACCTCCTCAAGCGACCATCTAGCTGATCTACCAATTTTAACTGGCTGTGGAAACGTGCCCGTCTTAACCCATGAGTAGATTGCCGTTTTCTTGAAGCCCGTTCTGAGCATAACTTCGCTTAATTTGATAAGGCGCATAGAGGCTCCTCTGCTTTAGATTAAGCATAGTGACAATCTGGCTTTGGCGGTATCCAAAAGCGAGGTATCCATGTTGGTATCCACCAAAACGCTGTTTACCAAAAAAGTTACCACCGGAACAGGACATTTTGAGCTGTAACTTAACACATAGCATATGGAGTTCACGCATAGACTTCACGCACAACGGCTCCGGCCAGTGAAGAATCACCCTGGCTGGCAATATAATGCCGATCACCATCAGAGGGGGATCCATGACACCACGAGAAATCGAGCTGCTGACCATTGCCAAGCTGGAGCATGACGGCCACCAGCTCAGCCCGGCAGAACTGCGGGAATTAAGGCGCCAGCTGGCAGAGGGCCCTGTAATAGCCAGGCGGTACCGCGAAATGATGACCAGCCCCGCATATCGCTGGAGCAAACCAGCGCCGCTCCGTGCGCGGTGAGCAGCACCTAACCAGCACTAGACAAGCCCTGTGCTGGTGGATGTCCCTCATAATTAGCGGTTTTTAAACAGCGTGTTGGTTCACGGCCTCTTTTTGTTGGTTCAAAAATGGGGTGTGTTGGTTCACTTTTTGCGAATAATTCTTTTAAAAACAATACTCTTTACAAATTGAACCAACTGAACCAACTGAACCAACACCTTTTTGCTTATCTATATAGTCTGAGAGGCAGAAATGATAAGGGACAGGAAAGCTGAAGATCTGGAGTCAAAAGGGCTATACCGGAGAGCTGCCGCACGATGGGCAGAAATCATGATGCTGGCAGATGGCGATAAAGAACGTGAACATGCAGCAAACAGACGCTCTGAATGTATCCGTAAGGCGGCACGCCAACCAGCAACTACAGACAGATTCGGAGATTTAAGACAGGCAGTTAAGCGAACTCATTCGGCTCTTGGTATGGATGAGGAAGCGAGAGGGTACTTCAGGCGTTATCGCGATAAAGATTGCCAGAGACAGTAATGCTCTCTCTGTTTTGGCAAATTACCCCTCACTTTGAAGGGATCGGAGCTATAAAAATGGTGTTATCCGGCTTCCTCAAATTGAGGTTTCCGAAAATATCAGCGGGTTAGCGATTAATCTGGCGAGTAATTAAACTGCGAAAATTTCGTAGGGGGTTACGAAAATTTCGTAGGTCTACTCATGGTTTAGGCTTACTTTCCCGACATCCCCCAATGGGTGGGGGCGAAATAATCAATGGGTTAGGCTTACCTCCCCCATTTCCTGCATTGCAGGTTTTCGAAAGAATCAATGGGTTAGGTCATCGTGCAAATTTGCACTCTGACAGCCAACGCAATTTCTCGTTGGCGGAAATATCAGGTATTTACTGAACGAACGGTCTACCCGCCTGTTCAACTACCAGTTGTACATGGCTGCTTTATGTGCAAATGGTGGTGAGAGAAAATTGTTTGGGGGTACTTTTGGGGGTATCTTCAAAGGTGTAATTGGAAAATATCTTTATATATCAATGTATTTTTATTGTTTGTTTTGTTCCTATTATCGCACCATTAAAATCAATAAGTTACCTCACATTCAATTACACCACGCCTTTCTCCTGTGCCATATTTCTGCCATTGTAACCCTGGCAATTTCTCAAAATACTGTTCTGACATCAGGCAGTGCAGGTGCAGACATTTAAGCCAATTGCTGCCGCCATTCCTTGACGTGGTCAATCAGGGCGCGGAGCTTTGGTGCAATATTGCGACGCTGTGGGAAATACAGATAGAAGCCCGGAAATTGTGGAAGAAAGTCATCAAGCAGCGATACAAGCTTACCGCTTTCAATATATGGCCTGAACGTTTCCTGAGTGGCAATTGTTATTCCTCCGCCGGCAAGAGCCAGCCTCAACATCAGACGCAGATCATTCGTCGTAATCTGCGGTTCAATCGCAAGGTCGAAAGCTCTACCGTTTTCTTCAAATGGCCAGCGATAAGGCGCAACCTCCGGGGACTGACGCCAGCCGATACACTTATGATTCACAAGTTCGCGCGGATGAACAGGTGTGCTGTTGGCTGCGAGATAGGAGGGAGAGGCAACGACCATTTCACGCTGCTTACCGGTAAGGGGAACAGCAATCATGTCTTTTTCAATGACCTCTCCGAGCCTTACGCCAGCATCGTAACCTGCGGCAACGATATCGAATTCCTCATCCGTGACAACAATATCAAGCGTAACGGCTGGATTGGCAGCTGCAAACGAAGCGATTAGCGGACCTGAAAGAAATTCTTCTGCTATCGACGTCACCGCGATTCTGAGATGTCCACGTGGTACATGGTCAGAGACCATCTCTTCGAACGCTGCCTCAATACCGGATAAAGGTAATGACAACGATTTATGCAGCCGTTCTCCCGTTTCCGTCAAATTAACTGAGCGCGTGGTCCGCATTACAAGCATTGTCCCGAATGCATCTTCAAGACGTCTTATTCCCTGACTGACCGCTGAACGGGTAACGCCCAGTCGTGCGGCGGCTTTACTGAAATTACTCTCTTCTGCTACCGCGATAAAAATGGGTAAAAGATTAAGATCGATTTTCATTGTTTAATGCCGCTAACCATTGAGTACATTGAAAGCAGGATACTGGAACCAATCATAAAGTTCTATTATCTCTCCGAACACATTTGAAGGAGAACGTAATGGATAAGGTCATATTAATCACCGGCGCATCAAGTGGTATTGGGGAAGGTATTGCCAGAGAGCTGGGAACGACAGGTGCAAAGGTTTTACTGGGAGCACGCAGACTTGAGCGTATCGAAGCCATTGCAAAAGAAATCTGCCGCGCAGGAGGAATTGCTAAAGCGCGGGAGTTGGATGTCACAGACCGACAGTCCATGGCAGATTTCGTGCAAGCAGCGCTGGATAGCTGGGGGCGAGTTGATGTTCTTATCAATAATGCGGGCGTTATGCCGCTTTCACCGCTTGCAGCAGGAAAACAAAATGAATGGGAGCTCACTATTGACGTGAATATCAAAGGCGTACTTTGGGGAATTGGCGCTGTACTTCCGGTGATGGAAGCACAGGGTTCCGGTCAGATAATCAATCTTGGTTCTATTGGTGCCCTTTCTGTTGTGCCCACAGGCGCAGTCTATTGCGCATCAAAATTTGCAGTACGGGCTATTTCTGATGGCTTACGGCAGGAAAGCTCGAAAATCCGTGTGACCTGCGTAAATCCTGGGGTTGTAGAAAGTGAACTGGCTTCAACCATTACCCATGTGGAAACCATGAAGTCAATGAACGCCTACCGTTCTGTTGCACTTCAACCCGCGGATATTGCCCGTGCTGTAAGGCATATTATTGAATCTCCCGAAAGCGTTGATACAACCGAAATTACCATCAGACCTACTGCATCTGCAAACTGAAGAATAACTTTTATATTCACGTTTTATTAAATAGGTCGGGAGGAAAATTTATATCCACCTGTTTTGCATAGCAAGATGCATTATGTATTGCTCACCCCGAAGGAGATGAAGGTTTAATTACAGAAGGAGTGTTTTCTCTTGGAGTAAATATGACTCATGTTTAATACCTATGTATATAAAACTCACCCTCTCAATTGTCAGGAGAATTAACGTGAATACTATCTGTTCTTTAATTGTTGTGGTTACACTGTCTTTATTATCATTCAGTAGCGTCGCCAAAACGATTACTGCCGTCGGTTCAACCATTAACAGCACTGAAAAAGAAATTTCTTTACAGGCAGAAAAACAAGGGAAATCATATAAAATTCTGGGCGCGTTTTTTAAGAACAGAGTTTATATGATAGCAAAGTTAACACCAGTCAGTAAAAATGATGCTTCATAAGGCTCATGGTATAATTTGTAAGACATGATCAAGAAGCACGTCTATTGACTCAAAATTGTCATTTGTCAGGCAATGGAATACCTGACAAATGACGCTATCCCAATCTATTTTACCAGTCGTTCTGCTAATTCTACCGATGCTTCGGTCTGGAGTGGTAGAGTAATATTGGACACAGTTTTATTTTCTCTCTTTTTCGAGGGATGTATATGATCAGGAAGAATACATCCCTAAGCGGTTAATGCTGGCGTAATCAATAGACCAGCATTAATCACGGATGATTACCAATCAGACAGAAATGGTTAAATCGTCGAATTCATAATTAATACTTTTTCTTACGCCGCTGAACAGCTTGAAAAGGATATATATTTTAAATATCAGTGAAGTAAATAGTTTATTGCCGTTATTAATAGAGATGGAGGAATAAATAGGCGTATTCTACTATTGCAAAAAAAACAACGATATTGATCGGTTTTCATAATGAAGTAACCTGACAGATATAAAAATGTTGATTGAGGCTAAATTCCCGGATGAAGGTTGTCGAGGGAGCCAGGTACTTTTTTCTTTTGGGTGATCTCCATTACTGGATAGTCCCCTTGTACAGATAAGTCCGCTCTTCGCTCAAAGCGGCCCCTGGAATTGAACGCAGAATGACTACCTGACACAATATTGCACAGTGAAGAGTCGGTCGTTGTTAACGTTCAGATTTTCAATGTATCAATGACCATCCGCAGAGCGGGGGAGACGTTGCGATGAGGGTAATAGAGAAACAATCCCTCCATTCGCAGGCTGTAACGCTGCAACACTCTGATAAGCTTACCGTGTTCTAAATCATCAGCGACCAATTCAACAGGGACATAGGCCAATCCGAGGCCCAGCCGTGCGGCTTCTGCTTCCATATAGCTGTCGGATAGGGCCCATTGCCCTTCAGGGCGATGAGTGATTTTTTTATCATCCTGATTGAGTTCCCACTGGTATACGCTGCCATCGGCAAACTGATAGGCGATACAGGGATGCGCCTTTAAATCCGCCGGGGTTTGCGGAAAACCATAGCGACGAAAATGTTCCGGAGTCCCCACAATTGCCATCTCCATATCGGGCGTGATGCGTACCGCGACCATACCCTGGCCGACTTCAGGCCCCAGGCGGACACCAGCATCGAATCTTTCCTCGATGATATCGACGAACCGGCTCTCATTTATCAGTTCAAGCCGGATATCAGGATATCGCTGTTTAAATACCGCCAGCTTTGGCAGCAGGCATTTATCAATCGCGTGCTGGCTGGCATTGATACGCACCGTGCCGGAGGGCGTCTCTCGATAGTGCGCCAGTGTGGCAAGCCCAAGATCTAACATTTCAAATCCAGATGCCGTCTTCTGGTAGAGCTGCTCGCCTGCTTGCGTCAGCGACAGTTTACGCGTGGTGCGCACTAGCAGCTGGACGCCGAGCCTTTCTTCAAGCTCGCGAACAGAACGGCTGACTCCTGACTGAGCAAGACCCAGCCGCTGAGCCGCTGCGGTAAAGCTGCCTTCCCGCACCACCTGCATAAACAGGTACAGCTCGTTGTAGTTCTCCCTTTTCGCCATTGAAACATCCCCCCTTCATGCCGGCAATCTCCGCATTAATTTATAACAATATGGTATTAATCTTAGCATTAATCGCCCCCTAATCAGCACTAATTCTGCTCACTATAATGACCCCATCAAAGTAAAGCACCGCAGTGTTGTCCGTCGGAAACCTGTATCTCTCTGTTGTTTTTTATGGGGATTTTTATGAAAGCCTTCACCCGAACGCTAAAAACCGCGATGCCGACCATGCTGCTTTTCGCATCATTAAGTGGAGTCACGACAATGAGTTATGCTGATTCAACCAATCCTAATGCCCCTGTGTCCATGACAGATAAATGGGATAAAACGTTCGCCGAGAGCCAGAAAGTCGATCACCGTAAAGTCTCGTTCCCGAACCGATATGGCATCACCTTAGTGGGCGATCTTTACCTGCCTAAAGACCGTGGCGATCGCAAGCTGGCGGCGATTGCGGTCAGTGGGCCATTTGGCGCGGTGAAAGAGCAATCCAGCGGCTTGTATGCGCAGACGCTGGCGGAACGAGGGTTTGTTACCCTGGCGTTCGATCCTTCTTACACCGGGGAAAGCGGCGGCTATCCGCGAAACGTCGCCTCACCGGATATCAACACTGAAGATTTCAGCGCGGCGGTGGATTTCTTAGGGCTGCAAAAAGAAGTAGATCGCAACCGTATCGGGCTGCTCGGTATTTGTGGCTGGGGCGGCATGGCGCTGAACGACGCGGCGATGGATACCCGCGTTAAAGCGGTAGCTACCAGCGTGATGTATGACATGAGCCGGGCGATGGGCCATGGTGTGGGGGATGGCAAAGACCGTTATTCTACCGCCGACCGTCGTGCTGTTCTGCAATATCTGAATGAACAGCGCTGGAAGGATGCGCAGAGCGGAACGTTCGCTCACGGTGGTCATGATATTAACGTCGATAGCAACGGCAAGGTCAGCGCGGGCGAGCGCGTTCTGCCAGAAACGCTGCCGGCAAATCCACATCCGGTACTGAAAGAGTTCTTTGACTACTATCGCATGCCGCGCGGCTTCCACGAACGTTCCGTTAACTCGACCGGGGCGTGGACGGCAACGATGCCGATATCATTTATGAATATGCTGCTGCTGAGCTACGCCAGTGAAATCACCATCCCGACGCTGATTGTGACTGGTGAAAAAGCGCATTCACGCTATTTTGCTGAAGATGCTTACAAGGCGGTCGGTAGTAAAGACAAAGAGCTGGTGGTGGTGCCTGGGGCAAATCACGTGGATCTGTACGATAACGTGGCCGGAAAAATACCTTTCGCGAAGTTCGAACAATTTTTCCAGACCAAACTGAAATAAAACCTC
The DNA here is from genome assembly GCF_009820205.1 of Escherichia sp. HH26CH. Taxonomy (NCBI): domain Bacteria; kingdom Pseudomonadati; phylum Pseudomonadota; class Gammaproteobacteria; order Enterobacterales; family Enterobacteriaceae; genus Escherichia; species Escherichia sp. HH26CH. The sequence goes on along the minus strand of NZ_VNXM01000039.1, from coordinate 183,714 downwards.
TCCTGAATTGATGCAAAGCCACCGGCCATAGGCTGGTGGCTTTTATCCTGGCCTTCGTGAAATTTCACTATGTCGACGCTAAACCAAACACCATCACCTCATCATCAGCGCGCATACTGGGGCGGTATTTTTGCCATGACCCTGTGCGTGTTTGTGCTGATTGCTTCTGAATTTATGCCCGTCAGCCTGCTCACGCCGATTGCCCGCGATTTAGGCGTGACGGAGGGGTTGGCTGGGCAGGGGATTGCTATCTCCGGCGCACTGGCGGTTCTGACCAGCCTGACGCTTTCAACGCTAGCAGGAAAGATGAATCGTAAATTCCTGCTGCTGGGGATGACGGTTCTGATGGCCGTATCGGGGCTTATTATTGCGCTGGCTTCCAGTTATCTGATGTATATGATCGGTCGCGCGATGATTGGTGTGGCGATTGGCGGATTCTGGTCGATGTCTGCGGCAACGGCGATTCGTCTGGTGCCGCAGCAACAGGTCACGCGTGCGCTGGCGATTTTCAATGCCGGTAATGCGCTGGCGACGGTCGTGGCCGCGCCGCTGGGAAGCTATCTGGGTGCCACGGTCGGATGGCGAGGCGCTTTCTTGTGCCTGGTGCCCATCGCGGTGGTCGCCTTTATCTGGCAGTGCATCAGCCTGCCCAGTATGGATGCGAATAAAAGCCGCACGTCACCTGGCGATGTATTCCGCATACTTAGCCGCCGCGTGGTTGCGGTTGGCATGCTGGCCTGCGGCCTGTTTTTTATGGGGCAGTTTGCGCTATTTACCTATGTGCGCCCGTTCCTGGAGACCGTGACGCTGGTTGATTCCTCAGGCTTGTCGTTGATTTTGCTGATTATCGGAGTAGCCGGTTTTATCGGCACGCTGGTTGTTTCGACATTCCTCAACAGAAAATTCTACCCTACGCTGATGGCCATACCTGGGTTGATGGCCGTCATTGCCATCGGCCTGATGCTGACCGGGCATCTGGTCTGGACGGTTTCGTTGCTGTTAGGACTCTGGGGCATGCTGGCCACCGCCGCGCCAACCGGATGGTGGACATGGATTGCGCGTACGTTGCCTGACAACGCCGAAGCCGGAGGCGGGCTCATGGTCGCGGTGATTCAGCTCGCCATCGCCCTTGGATCAACGGCAGGAGGCATTGTGTTTGACCGCCTTGGCTGGCAGAGCACGTTTGCTATGAGTTGCGTGCTGCTCCTTTGCGCTGGCGTACTGACCTTTGTTACCGCACGCCAGAAGGCCGGTGCGCTTTAGTCCGGCGAGGGCGCGCGTTGCTGAATAAGTTACACAAGGCGATGAGCGCCCACTATGGGTTGGGCGCTCTTTTAAACGATTTAGGTGATTTTCTAAAACGGCTACTGCAGATTTTTCTCTTAATTTATGGTATTTCCCCCGGAGGCGAGAAAGCGCTCTCCACGCCCGGCCGCAAGGATCACGACGACGGGGGCAGGCATGAATCCTCCTCCTGATGGAGACGTACAGAAGCGACTTCTGCCAGCACGGAGAGTGCCAGAGTATGCGCATCCCGGGCTTTGGGGAATATCCCGATGGGTGCCCGGATTTGCGCTGTCTCCTCCCTGGACCATCCTAGCTCGTGGAGCTTTTGCAGACGTAACGTGTGGGTTCGATAGCTGCCCAATGCGCCGAGATAAAAGGGTTTTGCCTCTCGCGCGGCCTGCAACACTGGCAGCTCCCGGTTGAGATCATGGCACAGCAAAATGACCGCCGTATCGGTATCGATCTGAGCGCTGGCTGAGGCCGGAAAAAGATCGAAGATATGGCTGTCATAGCCTGTGGCTGCTGCAAGACTCGCGGTTGCCTGCGCCTCAAGAGAACGTCCGTAAATCATCAGCCTGACGCATGGCCTGAACCCCACCTCAAAGTCATTGAGATTCCAGCCCGTTCGGGTTTGCGTGGGCAGGCACACCAGCGATTGAGCTTGCGGATCGTAGTGCAGACCCGCCGGTTTTCTCTGTTCCAGGCGGTTCAGCACGGCGAGCAGAGGCTGTGCCGAGCGTAGTTTATGGAGCGTCAGCGTGATCCCACCGCCGCAGGGCAGAACGATGTCAAACCACGGCGAACCTTCGCCATAGCGAATTTCGCGATCGCAGCCTGAGCCCATCACCTCCAGCGCTTCAAAAGCGGCAGCGGCCTCCACGCAGCCGCCAGAGACAAAACCGCAGTAACGACCATCTTCGCGCACCACCATCTGTGCTCCGAGCGGGCGCGCCGCGCCGCCGCGTATCTCCACCAGCGTCACCAGCACCGCTCCTTTACCGGACATTAGCGCCTCTACGGCGAAGCGCAGAATGGTCCGGTGGTCATCGGTGAGAAACGCCTGCTCTGGCTTATGCCAGTGCTCGTCTTTGTCAAAAAGCGAGTATGACATTGTTCCTCCTTAAACCACATCCGGCAGTTTATCGAGCAGCTTATCCAGAGTGATGGGATAATCCCGTACCCGAATACCGGTGGCGTTATACACCGCGTTGGCGATAGCCGCGCTCACGCCGCACAGGCCCAGCTCACCGACACCTTTGGCCTTCATCGGGGAGGAGATGGGGTCGGTATCATCCAGGAAAATCACCTCCTGTTTTGGGATATCCGCATGAACCGGCACCTCATACCCCGCCATATCGTGATTAACGAAGTAGCCCAAACGGTCATCTACCGCCAGCTCCTCCATAAGTGCCGCGCCCATGCCCATAGTCATCGCGCCAATGACCTGGCTGCGTGCAGTTTTCGGATTCAGAATGCGCCCCGCTGCGCACACGGCGAGCATACGCCGGACCCGAACTTCTCCCGTCGCGCTATGCACGCCGACCTCCACAAAATGCCCGGTAAAGGTCGATTGCTGGTACTCCTTGCTGAGAGTGCCGAACTCAATGCTCTCTTCCGCTGTCAGTCTGCCGCCTGCGGTGGCCTCATGTAGCGTGGCGCTTCGGGTACCGTTGGTAATCTTGCCGTCGGCAAACCGCGACTGCTCAGGATCAAACCCGACCGCCGAGGCAATCATTTCGCGAAGTTTCACACAGGCGGCGTAAACGCCGGAGGTGGAGGTATTCGCGCCCCATTGTCCACCAGAACCCGCAGAAACCGGGAAACTGGAATCGCCGAGGTGAACCGCAACCTGCTCCAGCGGTACGCCAAGCATTTCCGCTGCCGTCTGGGCCAGAATGGTGTAGCTGCCGGTGCCAATGTCGGTCATGTCCGTTTCTACGGTAACGGTGCCATTTTGTTCGAGGTGAACCCGAGCACCCGATTTTTCCAGCAGATTATTGCGAAAGCCCGCCGCAACACCGTGGCCGACTAGCCACTCCCCGTCGCGCACCTGTCCGGGTGTGGCGTTGCGCTGCTTCCAGCCAAATTTATCCGCTCCGGTGCGCAAGCACTCGATAAGCTGACGGCGAGAGAAGCGGCGCGTCGGGTCGGCGGGGTCAACCTGAGTGTCATTCAGGATGCGAAACTCGACGGGATCGATGCCCGCTTTTTCCGCCAGTTCGTCGATCGCGATTTCGAGCGCCATCAGACCGGGGGCTTCGCCGGGCGCACGCATGGCGTTCCCTTCTGGCAAATCAAGCGCGGCGAGCCGCAGGCCGGTATGACGGTTTGCCCCTGCGTAGAGTAATTCGCTTTGCTGTACCGCCGTTTCCGGCGTGCCGCCGGGCAGGTTTCCGGACCAGCTTTCATGTGAGATAGCGGTGATTTTCCCGCTCTGGTCGGCACCGATACGCAGGTGCTGAAGGGTGGCGGGGCGGTGCGTGGTGTTATTGGGAATAGTGGGGCGGGGGAGCATCACTTTAACCGGACGTTTCACCGCACGGGCGGCGAGGGCCGCCAGCAGCGCATCGCTTCTCAGGAATAGCTTGCCGCCAAACCCTCCGCCGATATACGGGGAGATAATACGCACATTCTCCACGGGCACTTTCAGCGTTTTTGCCAGATCGGTGCGGCACCAGTCAATCATCTGATTTGAGGTCCAGAGGGTAAGCTTATTTCCATCCCAGACGGCCATCGAGGCATGCGGCTCCATCGCCATATGGCTCTGGTCCGGGGTCGTGTATGTAGCATCAATTTTCACCGCAGCGGAGGTGAAAGCCCCGTCAAAGTCACCAACGTTTTTATCGGGCGTGTCTTCCGGCGGCTGACTGACGGCCTGTTTCTCGTCCGCCAGGGAGTAAGCTCCTTTATTACGGCGATAGTGCGCCTGCACCAGCGAGGCCGCCGCTCGCGCCTGTTCGAAGGTCTCGGCCACTACCAGCGCAATGGCCTGATGATAGTGCTCAATAGTGGGGCCGCCTAACAGCCTGGCGGTGTTTTTGTCGCCTTTGCCGAGTGCCCCAGCGTTACTGGCGGTAATGACAGCCAGTACGCCCGGCGCTTTTTGCGCGGCGTCCGTATCAAGGGCGGTGAGGCGTCCTTTGGCAATGGCGGAACCGACGATATAGCCATAGGCGGCGTTGGGGGCTTCTTCATGCCATTCGTAGGCGTAGCGTGCCGTGCCGGTAGTTTTCAGCGGTCCGTCGATGCGGTCATGGGGACGACCGACAACCTTCAGCTGATCGATCGGGTTTTCCCCTGCGGGTTTATCAAATTTCATGCCTGTGCCCTCGCTTCAGCCAGTACGGAGGCAAGCGTTCGCTTCGCCAACAGGAGTTTAAAGGTATTTTCAGCGGTGGGATGGGCGCTGGCGAACAGCGCGTCATACACGGCCTGCGCCCCCTGGGATAGCTGAGCATCCGCAGCCTCAATGCGCCAGGGCTTATGTGCTACTCCGCCCAGCGCGACGCGCCCGCTGCCGTCAGGCTGAATAATCGCCGCGACCGATACCAGGGCAAAGGCGTAGGAGGCGCGATCGCGCACCTTGCGGTAGATATGTTTTCCGCCGAGCGGCGGAGGTAACGTCACCGCAACGATAAGCTCACCGGGAAGCAGGGCGGTTTCAATGTGCGGCGTTTTCCCCGGTGGGTGATAAAAATCAGCCAGTGTGATACTGCGAGTTTTTCCCTCCGGCGTGATGGTTTCCACCACCGCATCCAGCAACCGCATTGCGACCGCCATATCGCTCGGATGGGTGGCAATGCAGGCTTCGCTTACGCCTACCACCGCGTGCTGACGGCTAAAGCCTTCAAGTGCCGCGCAGCCGCTCCCGGGCAGGCGCTTATTGCAGGGCTGATTGGTGTCGTAAAAATAGGGGCAGCGCGTGCGCTGGAGCAGATTACCTGCGGTGGTTGCCTGATTACGTAACTGACCAGACGCGCCAGCGAGCAGAGCGCGGGAGAGTACCGCGTAATCACGACGCACGCGCTCGTGAGCCGCCAGGTCGGTGTTCCGTACCAGTGCGCCGATGCGCAGCCCACCCGCGTCGGTCACTTCAATCTTATCGAGCCCGAGCCCGTTCACATCGATAAGGTGGGTTGGCGTTTCAATTTCCAGCTTCATCAGGTCCAGCAGATTGGTCCCGCCAGCGATAAATTTTGCGCCGGGTACGCGCTGAGCGCTAAGTGCCGCCTCGGCAGGGGTGTTCACACGTTCATAGGTAAACGCCTTCATGATTTTATCTCCCCCGCAGCGTCTTCAATGGCGGCAAGGATGTTAGCGTATGCACCACAGCGACAGATGTTGCCGCTCATACGTTCACGGATCTCATCGGCAGTTCTTTCTGGAGGGGAAACCAAATCGACCGTGACGTGACTGGGAATGCCGTCCTGAATCTCTTTTAGCACCGCTACTGATGAGCAAATTTGCCCGGAGGTGCAGTAGCCGCACTGGAAGCCATCATGCTTGATAAAGGCCGCCTGCATGGGGTGAAGATTCTCTGGTGAACCCAGGCCTTCAATGGTGGTGATCTCGGCCCCCTGATGCATGACTGCCAGCGTCAGGCAGGCATTAAGCCTGCGACCATTGACCAGCACGGTACAGGCTCCGCACTGTCCGTGATCGCAACCTTTCTTGGTACCGATCAGATGCAGATTTTCACGCAAAGCGTCCAGTAGCGTGGTTCGGGTATCCACCTCAAGCTGCTCGGTTTTGCCGTTCACCTTAAGTGTCAGGGGCATTATCTCTGGCGCGGGTGTAGCTGCCGGAACGCTTGCCGCAAGCGTAGAATGAGGATAAACCACGGCGGTCGCCGCCGTTGCGGCGCTCACTTTAATCAGATCGCGACGGGTCAAACTAAAATCGTGCGGCTCGTGCTTCCCAACCCGATTATCTTCGGGGTATTCGCCTTGGTTGCTCATACCAGGCCTCCGGTATTCTAAAGGGGAAAATAAGAGTGCGTTGCGAGAGTGTTGATGCTTTTTTAAACGTTAAGCATAGTCGGTGAGAGCAGGAGGATTATTCTTAAAACGCGAGTGCAGCTATGAGCCCGGCTAATTAATTCATATTCGCCGATGACGGGAGCTAGTTTATTGCTTTAGTTGTGCGATGCAAAAACCGATAAGGAAACCTGTGATTGTCAGCTCTGCATCACCCTGTAAATCGTTGTCACTTCTAACATAAAAATAGGGAGAAATGATGGTGCTTATATTAATTGGCGATTAGGTAACCATGTGGTTATACAAAACAATACAGTTCTTTACATTTATCTTGTTTTATGAATACTCCTGAAGAGGTGTACAACATAATTAAACAAACAGGGTAAATATGAATATATTTGAACAAACACCACCGAACCGCAGACGTTATGGTCTTGCTGCATTCATTGGGCTGATTGCTGGCGTTGTTTCCGCATTTGTGAAGTGGGGGGCTGAAGTTCCATTGCCGCCACGTAGCCCGGTGGATATGTTTAATGCAGCGTGTGGCCCGGAATCATTAATCAGGGCTGCTGGGCAAATTGATTGCTCCCGTAATTTTCTCAATCCTCCGTATATTTTTCTTCGAGACTGGCTGGGGCTGACAGATCCAAATTCGGCTGTTTATACCTTTGCCGGGCATGTCTTTAACTGGGTTGGTGTTACGCACATTATCTTTTCGATAGTGTTTGCTGTCGGTTATTGTGTGGTCGCTGAAGTATTTCCAAAAATTAAACTCTGGCAGGGCTTACTGGCAGGTGCTTTAGCCCAACTTTTTGTTCATATGATTTCATTCCCTCTCATGGGACTGACGCCACCTCTGTTTGATCTCCCGTGGTATGAGAATGTTTCTGAAATTTTTGGACATTTAGTCTGGTTCTGGTCCATTGAAATTATTCGCAGAGATTTACGAAACAGAATTACTCATGAGCCAGACCCTGAGATCCCTTTAGGCTCAAACAGATAATGCATTGAATGATAAAAATGGCGCAAATACAGCGCCATTTTTATAGGTTAAAAACATTGTTTTTAACTTTCTGATGCAGATAGCCAGTGAGTACATCGCGCTACTTCAGGATGCTGTAGATCCGGAGAACACTATAGAGGAAGAGGCATTGTTGCTGGCAGATGGAAGAAGTTTCGGGTTTTGTTATCCCTGAAAAACGAAGCCCCGCGATTATAGCTGGCGGGGCAGTGCAATTAATTATTGCATATTTATAACGGTGTCAGCCCGTATTTAGCTCTTGCACGATTGCAAGCCTCATTGACTTCTCCGTTCTCACCAGACATGGCGAATTCTCTGCACGTGGACGATCGATTTTTATATATCGTGCAGCAGGCATTTTTGCCCGGTGTTCCTGCAAGGGCAATACATCGGGGGTTTTTCTGATTGGTACCGCTCATGCATCGGTGAAAAGGGGATATTTGTTCAGTGAGCCTGGCGGGAATGGTACCGCCAGCATCGTCGGCTTCGGCCCAGTAAAAAGAGACGCGGAAAAATGCACAACAGGCACCACACGTCATGCATGGATTCAGATTGCTCATAATTCACCAGTACAGCTATAAATCGTAAAGAGAACAGCGTTACATCGTATGTAAGAACGTACCGCGGTTGGCTGGGGAACTTTCGATAGTGTGAGTATTGAATGATTTCCAGCCGTTACCGATTTTACGTACTAATTCGTGAAGAAACCACTCGTTAGCAGGCTGCCTGGCACCTTTCCGTGTCTCCTGAACACTATGGTGTACATATGAGAAAGCCCATCATTACAGGTGACATTGACGATCGCTTCCACATCATTTAAACGATTATTTGAGTCTCTGAGGTGGAATTCTTCCCTCGTCCGATGGATAAGTCTTAGTCCGCCGAAGGGGGCTTAGCAGGACAGGAATCGCTAATCTTAATGAATTTGTCGTTATAGACCAGATAATGATTCCCCGGCTGACGTAACGCAGGCTGATGAACTACGTCTCCCGGACGTAGGTACCAGGCGTCGCCTTCCTCTTCGGTCGAATCACATCCTGGTTTAATCAGTAGCTTAAACCACGTGTTGCCGGTGTTACTTACCGTTCCTGTCACCTGGTCGAAGGACCATTTAAACTGAACCTGACGAGGTCGTACTACCAGAATGGTATCCATCACCACCACCGGCTCCGTGCTGACCTCGCCGCCGGTTGGGCTGCGTCTTGTCTGGTTGCGAGTGGGGACCTCGCGAAATGAGACCCGGTAGTAGCGCTCGCGGTTATCCTGTGGACCATGATAGTAAAATTTAAAATACTCACTCTCACCAGCCTGCAACGCCAGCTGGCGGGGAGCGAAAAGCAGTTCACCATCCACCGGTCGAGTGCGCAATTCACTGCTGCCTGGACTATCGATGGCACTGATGGCAATACGGTATATCCGCGCGCTTTTGTTGTTATTCACTACACGTTTGCTGACAAAGTCAGTCTCGGACGGCAGTGAAAAAGTCAGATTGCCGACCGAAATCGCCTGTGTCAAAGGTGTCGCCAGCATACAGACCACTGTCAGCAGGGTCTTAGTTAATGTTACGCCACGTCGCCTGAACATGAATCTCTCCTGAAGCGCTGACTTCGCCAAACCAGCCGTTATCATCTACCGTACGCAGCGAAATGGCGTTATCCATTGGAATCGAAAATTTGACTGTGGTCTTATCCATCTGCCCCACTTCGCCAGAGATATCAGTCCACGGTGTGGTTAGCCACAGCGCATCGGTCATATCCCGCCAGCTATCATCGCACCCGGCATCGTAGGTTTTTGTAGCTCCGTTGCGGGTAATAAAGGAAAGCGTCGCCGGGAACGGTACTTTCGCCTTACCGTCATCGGAGCTGAAGACACAATAGGAGCGCCCGCCAATCACCTGCGCGGGTCCGGTCACCTTGATCAGCACTTCGTCGGCAGCTGTTTTACCGCTGGTGGTTACGATATAGCCGAAATCGAGTGCCGGTTCGCCGATGCCGACATATCCCTCTCGCGACGGTGTCTGAGTATATTCATCGGAGATAATACTGATGCTGAAATCACGGGGTTTGATAATCAGCGTGTTGGAGGTAGAAAATTCATACCAGCCAGACTCCGGTGATGTGGTGTTCTGAAAGCGAAAGTTGAATAGATCTTTGGTGTTGATATCGCTGATCCCCAGGTTCACCATCTGCTTAAAGAAGTTGCTCGAGAAGAAAACATAGATCGAGTCTGCGCTCTTCATCTCGTTGAAGGTGTAGTAATAGGCGGTATTGCTCACCGGTTTCCATGAACTGCCATTCAGACTGAACTGCATATCGTACGCCCCGACGGCCGAGGCTAACGACGAGTTGGCGATCGCCGGGAATATATGGATTGAGGTGTTGCTGAGCCCGTTTGTTTGCAGGGTATAGTTAACCATCTTACAACTTAATCCTGAACGGCTGCCGATGGTTTGCGTCCGGCAGTCGGCGTTCCCTTCGCCCAGAGTCGGTACTCCGTCGCTGTTGATAAATACCTCCGCCAGCGAATGGGTATTTATCAACCGCAAATTTGCTGCTTTCGTATGGGTGACGTTGCGAACATACCAGTTGCCGGAGGCCTGATCCTTACAGCGCGCGCCGCTGCTGGCGTCATAGTTCACTGAGGTTTGGCAGGCATTGATGGTCATCGTAAAGCTGCTGCCAACGGGCATTTGTTGCAGATACTGGTAAAACGCGTCTGACAACATGCCGTGCATCCACTTCGAGCCGCCGCTGGTCACCGTCGCGCCATAAAATCCACTGGCGTCGGTGGTTTGCGGCAGGATAAGACTGGTGGTCATATTACACCCTGTGTACCAGTTGATGCAGTGCAAGCCAGTTAAAGGAGATGAAACCGGCGAATTATCCAGCCACATATCAAACTTCCAGTTGGTATAAAGTCCGGTGTTGTAACCGTTATCAATGTAGCCGAGGCTTTGTTGATAGATGGTTCCTGAGCCAGTGTATTTTAAACCGGTCCAGCGGTTGGCACCGGTCAGGCGCGGATCCAGCGCCCCGCCAGGCGTGACGAAAAAGTTGTCGTCTGAGTTGTTTTCGACAAACACAAACTCGCGTGCCGGTGCATCCGCCCAGATTGTTTTGCTCACTGCAGCTCTGAGCGCGGTTGCTGGCCAGAATAGCGCAAAGATTATCATCGCTATCAGTAGGTTAACTCTCATTCTCTTCTCCTGTCTGCGTCACCGCCGCCCACGATGAGAGGCCGCTGCAGACCACATCACCGACCCAGACGGCACCGCGCGCCTGGTTGAGTTCCAGTGCCACTTCGCAGGTTTTATTGCCACTGTAGCGAAAATCGATAGTGGGGTATTTCTTATCCACGTCCATGACAAACTCGCCGTTTTCATCGGTTCGGGTTCGGCCGATATGGTTGTTAATCCGTGCGTTAGCCAGCAGTGTGCCGTCTTCTGCACGGATACGACCGGAGACGGTAACCATCTGCTTCACCTCTGGCTCAATGACGGCGACATTGCCTGGATAGAGGGTCAGATGGCTTTTGCGGCCGCTGACGATATCGTAGCTGTCGAGTGAGTTTTTGCTGTTCTGTAACTCCACCTCATATCTTCCATAGGGAGAGAGCGGGAGATAGTTACGCTTGCCGTTAAGCGGGAAAATCCGCCCGTTGATTTTGGCGCTGATCTGACCGTCGTCCTCCAGCCCGGTGTTGAATATCACCCCAGCGTTGCCATCAGTCCGCCCGCTGGCAGCGATGTTTTTACCCTGCCAGCCGACGCTGCCATTGGCGGTCAAGTTGGTATTGACGTAGCCGTCCGCCGCGCTATTGACGTTCAGCGTTCCGCTGGCGTAACGAGCGTCGAACTGTGCATACGCCCCACCGCTGAGGGTTTTGTCATCACCGGTATCGCCGGAGATGGCTCGTGACAGATTGGCACCAACAGTGCGAATGGTCCCTTCATCAAACTGTTTGCGTGCTGACAGGTTTGCCATGGTGTAGCCGTTTTGATGGGTCATCCCTGCGCTAAACCAGTTGCCCAGAGGTAGCGAGAGATCGAGAGCGATATATTTCCCTGTATTGGCGCTGCTGTCGCCGTTGTTATAGCGCTGAATACCGGCTCGCAGGCCAAGCGAACCAAAGGTACCGCTGTAAACACTTTGATAGTAATCTGCCGTGTAATAATGGCTGTTGTAGCGGCGGTCATCATTGTAGCTGATGCTGAATGTGCCCAGCTTCGACCACAGTGAGTTCAGGTTGAGTGTGCCGCCGATTGCACGGTTGTCGGCATCGCTACGCCGCAATTGATTGCCAATGCGGGTTTTCTCCTGGTTAACCCACAGCGAACTGAAGCCTCCCGGTAGTGTGGCGCTGATGCTGCCGATATTGCTCCATGAGCTGTCACTGGCCAGCATGTTTTGCAGGTTAACGTTGATTGCTCCCCCAAGCGGCAGCGTCAGACGGGTTTCACCCACTGCCTGATTATCGTACCCATATCCCGTTGCCGCCCAGCTAAGCGTACTCAGTGAGCCGGAGCTCGAGGCACCTGCTAGCCAGCTATCTTTAGCTGGTCGCGTCTTTTTCCCGTTTTCCGACCAGCGATCCATATGAAAGTTACCGCCCCATATTTGCCACGCCAGTGGCGCACCGACGCCGCGCCCCCGGCTAAACAGCTTATTGACCCGCTGGGTGCGTTTGCTAATCACGCGACCGTTAACGATGACCTCAACTTCCACATCGTAAATACCGTACGGTAGACCCCGGGTATCCACTTCATGATTGCCCATGGTGAAGTTCTGAACGCTCAGTAACCGCCCATCACGGGTGAGATGTACTTCGCCCGCTGCAGGTAAAAAGGCGATCACTGGCGTGGCCGACTGGCTGCTGTCGAAGATGGTGGAGCTGGCCTGGTTTCCCCAGGAAAGGCCGTAAATCTTCCCTGCTGAAATGGCGGTCATCGGCCCTAAGGACTGCAAGTTCCAGGTGTCGAGCATTCCACCGGCAAATCGGTGACCAGCAAAATCGCGTTCATACATCGCTTTATATAATTCACTGTCCTGTTGACCGCTACCGATCCCATACAGCGAGCCGTCGAGTACCACATGATGTTCGCGCAGTGCTGTCACGTTATTTAGCGACAGATAGCTGGATGTATTGTTCCCGCCGTTACGCAACTGGTTGTTATAGATGCCGAAGTTATAGCTCAGGTTACTGCTGAGGGTGTTAACACTGGATTGCCCGATGTCTTCGCTACGTGAGCGTAGTACGGTGCCCAGTGCTTCGCGCTTGACCACCAGCTGCAGCAGCAGTTGGCGCAAGCTGAGATCCAACTGCGCGTTGTCAGTCAGGGGGATGGTAAGGGCCTCATTGAACGGGGTGTTCGCCAGAGCCATCAGCTGCTGTCGAGTTTGTTCGCTGACACTGGCGTTATCTTCACTCTCTTCCAGCTGTATTTTCCGGATGCGTAACTGTCCATCATCCAACCAGATAAAAGCGCTGCCGATTCGCTGATCGTCCTGGCGACCCTGGCTACCGGCAAGATGAATATAGAGCGGGACGCTCATGCCGTCCTGAAGCGCCTGACTGAAGGCCTGCGGAATAATCACCCCACCTATTTGCTGCGCGCTTATGTCAGCAGCGCTGGCATCGGGTTGAACGAACAAAAAGACCATGCCGAAGGCAAACTGGGCTTTCAGTCCTGGGGAGAACCGTCGTAAAGGCATTGTCGTTATCCATCTGCACAGCTATCTATTTCACGGGAATGAACTTATCACCCTGCCAAAGTGCAACCCGTCCTTTGTTATCCGCCGTGTCCACGCGGGTAAAACGACGCGACTTGCCCGGCATCAGGTAGTAGTTCTCTTTACACTCCTTACCATTGGCGGCTTTCAGGCAGGGGCCATAGGCGAGGATCCGCAGCGTCGCATTTCCTGTATTTGTCAGGGAGCCGTTGGCGTACTGAAAGCGGTAGTTCGCCTGGCGGGGGGCGACGACCAGAATGGTGCCGATGCGGGCGGAAGCAGTGGCTACAGCGCTGCGGTTGGCATTATCGCGCTGCGCATCACTGAGGGCCTGATCAAACCAGACAATGCGGTAGTAGCGCTCTTTTTCATCTACTGGTCCCTTATAGAAGAAGCGGATCACTTCGCTGGCTTGGGCGGGTAGCAGCAAGCTGGCGGGAGTGAGTAGCAACTCATCCGGCTTGTCCATTGCGATAACCTGCCCGTCGTCAAGCGGTGAAGAGAGCCGTTCGAGACGGATATTGATGAGGCGACCACTGTCGGTACTGTTTTTGATTGTTTTGCTCAGCGTGCTGCTGTCACTGTTCATAAACGATGATATATCGCCGACATCCAGCGCCTGGGCCGGAGATATTCCGGCAAACAGCAGAGCGAGAGGCAGAAGGTGCTTTTTCATAACAATTCCGTCCAGGAATAAAGCAGGGGGCTACCCCTGCTGGTACATCAAAGAGATCAACTGGTCCAGGTAGCGTCGAACTGTACGCTAACGTCGCCGCTCCAGATGCCTTCCGGTAGAGTGCTGTAATCGGTTACTGCGGTGGTACCATTGGTGGTACCGCTGATGATGGAGAAGGTGAAACCATCCTGTGCGGTGGTACGATTGCTGGCATTGTAGCCGTTAGCCAGCGGGCTAAGGTTGCCTCCCAGTACGCCGTTAGCGGTATCGATCATCACGGTATCGCCAGTTTTTTCGACTGCCGCGCCGTTATAATCCACGCCCACATTCAGTGTGGAACCTGAGGTATCCAACTGGGTTAAGGTGTTGGTGATAAGACGTGAGGTCAGTTTAAAGGCGGTAGCCGTTGAGTCACCCTCAATAGCCACGTCAAATAGACCTTTCTGTGAGTTAAAACCTTTAATGCCTTCGGCATACTGGAACGCCAGACTACCGAGCGGCGTCACAACCAGCTTACTGGTTGTGTCTTTTTTGGCTGTTGCCGACCAGGTCGCTACAGCCTGAGCTGTTACGTCAGCAGCCTGCACTACACCCATGCCGGTAAACGCCGTTACCAGAGCTATTGCCAGAACCTTTTTTTTCATTGCTTTTCTTCCCGAGTTAAATTGAGGACATGATGTCCCTGTGAGTCATTTTTTAAAACTAACTTGCCTGGAGTTTACGGAACCAACTTATATATTTTTGAGTACAGCTTGGCCTCAGCATTACGCCGATGGGTATACACTGTCTTCACACTACAATTTTCAATTCTGGCAATCGATTTAGGCAGCATTCCCTGGGCCGTCATGCGGATAATTTCCATTTCCCGGTCAGTGATTTTATCTTTCTTAATATCTTTTTTGAGAAACCTGCCATTAATCACATAGGCCAATTCGTTTCTAATATCATGACTCAGCCCAGCGTATACCACGCCCCTAATATTGCTGTTGTAATACCAATAATTTGCTAAGGCTTCTGACTTTCTGGCCGCAATCAATACGACCTGTTTCCCCTTTACCGCGGATAACCATTCGTTATCACGGTTTATAAACTCAGTTAAAGAATCCGTATTGAGATTGATAAACACGAAATCTTTTCTAATTTTCTCCAGCGATAGATAAATTAATCTGTCGATATCCACAATCAGTTCAGAGAGTCCTTTATAGAAGTAGGCGTCATGGGGAGACCAGATGTATTTATCAGAACGGTTTTGATATTCCATATGGTTTTTAACCTCATAGTCCCTGCTGTAATCATTTTGCCATGTCACTACTTTCCAAACCTGTAATTTTTACAGGTACATTCAGTGTTGTTAGTAAATCGGAAGTAAATAAGATACGTAGCACATATCAATATAGGTTATACGAGATTAAGTTTTAATTATTTTCGATTGGGCTTAAATTTATGTTTTTTTCCTGATGAGTGTCAATATGTGAACAGAAAAGGAATTCCATGGTTAAGTCAATATTTACTAAAAATGAAAATATTGCTTTTTTGATAAGAAGAAAAAGACATTCAGTTTCATAAGGTTATTGGCAATATAACGTTCAATTCTTACTTGCATTTTATATTAGCCAGGAACTTTGCCCTGAGGTGTTAGGAATAGTCTTAATGCGTTTTGTGCTCGACTAGTAAAAAAACAAGTTTTAATGATAATAAATAGAACATAAAACTATTATTGGCCATCATTAAAGAAGATTTGCCAATCAGTAAGATATTTTAATGGATTAACATGCCGCACAAAATGGTTATAAGTGTTCATTCCAATAAGTGATGGAAAATTGAACGGGTGTAAGTACGTCATCTGTTCGGTAAGCCCCCCAAGAGCCAAATTAAGTGAAGTTAAACGAAGGCTGCCAGCTGTCACAGGAACGATGGCCTCTTTGACAGGGCACTGCGTGCAGTCATCTGTGCGCGTTACTCTAACTGGCACTCGAACGTCGGCGATGGGGTTACTGGTGGATCAGGCTGTTCCTGTGGCGTAAACGTTTTTATGTTAGTACCAACAGATTTACCACATTTATCATCTTAACAGTTTGAGTGTAAATGCAGGCTGCTCCGCAAAGGGAGGGGGCGGAGTGGCTTGTTCAGTCTAAAAGAGAGTTGATACCAGCATACAGGGGAGAAGTTGGTCAACAAATCAACATGAATATAATGGAATATTCAGAGAGAAACGTCAGGCAGTTGGCCTTAAATGAACTTAAAGAATATATTTCCAGGAAAATTAATGTTGGTGTAATCAATACACCAACATTAATCCGGTCTGATTATTAATCAGACAAATATCGTTAATCCGTCGGATTTTGAATCAACGCTTTTTCTTACGCCCCTGAACGGCCTTAAAACGTGGATTAGATTTACAAATCACATACAGCCGTCCTTTTCGCTTCACAATCTGACAGTCTGGATGGCGTTCTTTTGCGGTACGCAGAGAGTTAAGAACTTTCATCACGCCCCCTTTTTCGAGCTAACAAAACGACCAAAACGTTGGGTGAACCGTGCAACATTTCCTTCTGATGCCACTGTTCTCAGCTTCCCTGTATAGAACGGGTGCGATTTCGAAGAGACATCAATTGTCACGTACGGATACGTTACGCCATCCAGCTCAATCTCACGGTCTGTTTTGATAGTCGAGCCGATTTTAAAGTACTCATCAACACTGGTGTCATGGAATACCACAGTACGATACTCAGGATGGATATTGGGTTTCATCATTTTTACCTGTTATGTTATAACATAACCATAAAGATACATGCTCATCCGGATCATTTCAACACCCAATCCCTGTGACCATTTGTGGTATGTGGAATTTCGGCAACGGGGAAGTCTGGCATTGTTAGCAGCCATTGGCGACGCTCCCATAAACGCCTGGATGAGTGATTGATGATGGTTTCGCTGAGAGTATGAATTTTTCGAGAATGGAGGCTATCTCCACTTTACTGGCCGATGATTTATCGCAGTTTGATTGATTACCTGACAGCGTGTATTCCTCTCCCACGGATATAATAATTACTTAAAAAAAAGGGAGAGGATGCATCTTTTGAATATTGCTGAAATGAACAGTTTATTGCCGTTATTAATAGAAATGGAGGAATAAATAGGCGTATTCTACAATTGCTACCAAAACAACGATATTAATCAGTTTATGACTGATTTGCTGTACTTTATTCTCTTTCATTGGTACTTCCTCGCTTTAAAAAAGAGTGCACTTCGTAAGTGCCCTTATATAAATAACGAGTTTGGTCAACCAATTTTTTGACATGTATCACAAATTTGAATGGATGTATTACATCGGCTATCTTTTATTGCCCCAAAGTCATTGATATATGTCGCCTGAAGTCAGTCCGGGAATGAGTCTGATCTCAAAACTGGCCCAGCCCTGGCGTTGATTGGCGCTGAGGAGCATACCTCATCTCATCATAATGTCGTATCTCCTGGGGTGTTATATAAGATATCGTTGTTGGTAACCTGGGAAAGGAATTGAGTTCTATTAAACCGTCAAGTATGCCGGATACATACTGGATTACACAGCAGGCACGCTTTATGAGAGAACGTGCCGCAGTGACGGGTTAATTATCTGAAAGAATTTGCGAGGCTGTATCGGATACTCATTGGTTTGATAGTTTTACTCTCGGGAGAGTAATAGATATTTAATCCATTAACGGAAACCAGCCAGTTCCTTTCGATGCCTGAATTTGATCCCATAGTTTATCCGGAATGGTTAATTCAGGAACGCGTTGTGGATTAAGGGCTGTTTGAATTTCATGACTTCTACCTGATTCAGCTAAAGTCACCCATTCTGGATTTATCACCAGCCCTTTACCGATCGCAACAAGTGGCAGGCCAGCGGAAATTGCTTCTTGAGCCTGAGACGGTGTGCGTATTTTACCTGCAGCGATTACCGGCACTCTGCCTGCAATATGATTTAAAATCAATTCAATAGTTCGGGGGCCATTTGGCGACTCAACAGGGTAGCTATCGTTAATACTGACCAGCGAGGTATGTATATACGAAATACCGGATGAAATGAGCCGATCAAGGAGTTTATAAGTATCCTCTATCCGCAGCCCCCCTGTTGCAGATTCTTCAGGAGATATTCTGTAACCGATGGCAAAGGGCTTTGTCGCATATTCATAGACTACATTTTTTACTTCCTGTAATACGGCCAGCGGGAAGCGCATACGTCCTTCAAGATCTCCTCCCCATCGGTCATTACGCTGGTTAAATAGAGGGGAGAAGAAATTCTGCAGAAGGAATCCGTGCGCACCATGAAGTTCAACGCCATCAAAACCTGCTTTAATCGCCCTTTTTGTGACATCTCCGAATGCTCTAATGGTTTCCTGAATTTCGTTTTCAGTCATTTCCCTGCTTTGTACCACTCTCTTCATAAAGTCACCAGATTTTACGCTTGATGCGCTGGCACTAATAACATCGTAATTTGGCACAAGCTCCGGGATGGCTTTATTACCGGCGTGGAAAATCTGCAAAATAGCCGGAGCACCGCCACTTTTGGCTGCAGCAGCTAACTTTTCAAGGCTGTTAATGAAACGGTCGTCATACGCGGCAAATTCATGAGTAAACCCAATGCCGCTTGGCGTGACATAGGTGCATCCTGTTATTACTAAACCAACATTTTGTGAGCGACGTTTATAAAATTCGAGTTCTTGCTCAGAGATGGTTCCATCAGGATTAGCTGACCAGGTTGTCATAGGAGCCATAACGATACGATTACGTAGCTTTATTTTTTCTGTCAGCATAAAAGGAGAAAACAATGATGGGTGTTTATTTGTCATAACAATACCTCAAATGTTTATCTGATTTTGATGCGTATGTTTTAACTGGTTAGTTGTTGCCAGCTTTGGAACCAAGATTTCTGGCTTTATTTATAATCCCTTCAAAGGGTTTCTAATAATCTTAATGATTGAGTTACTGCTTTTTTGTTTCTTTAATGAAATTTCTTTTTGAGTAATTTCATTATTGTTGTGTAGTCAATAAAGGATAAATGTCAGGGAGATAATGAATCTCCCTGCAAGGTTATTACAAATGTGTTTTGTAAAAAGGAATTAATTTATCGAGCGCCTGTTTCACAGGTTCTGGCTTATCATACAGGTCGTAATGTGAATAACCTTCAACCACGACCAACTCTTTATGTTTTGAGGCTGCACGACCAATAATTTCGCAGCCGTCACGATAGGCACCAAAAGCGCCCACTCTATCGCCCACTACAACCATTAGTGGTTGAGTTAACAGGACTTCTGCAAGATGAAAAGCATCCCAGCCCACGGCAACAGTCTGATGTGAAAATAGCGAACGATTTACCCCATTAGGCGCACAGCCTCGTGGCGAACGATAATATTCTGTTGCTTCAAAAAGGTCTATTTCTGTTAATCCCGCTTCAAGAGCTGCTTCCGGAGAAGAAGGGAGCAAATCATCTACGCGAAGTTTTGCGCCGTTAGCTTCGTCTGTTCTTTGTTGCGCCATTGCTTCGAGTGCTCCGATAGGATTAAACGCTGTAAATCCCTCACGCATAAGACGCCCGTAGTTAGCACCCGTGACAGTACCAATGGCTTTAATCCGACGTTCTGTCATTGCGGCATTAATGGCATATCCACCTCCACCACAAATACCCAGTACACCAATACGCCCGGCATCAACGTAAGGTAAGGTGGTAAGGTAATCAACGACAATGCTGAAGTCTTTTACTCGCATTGTTGGATCTTCCAGATAACGCGGTTCTCCACCGCTGCTTCCCTGAAAACTGGCATCAAAAGCAATGACGATAAAGCCAGCTTTTGCCAGGGCGGCACCATACACACTACCCGATGTCTGTTCTTTGCAGCTTCCAATTGGATGGGCACTGATAATGGCAGGATACTTTTTTTCACTATTAAAATCGTCAGGGAAATAGATATCAGCAGCTATATCCCAGTAAGTGTGTTTTATCGAAACAGTTTTCATTTCAAGCTCCGGGGATTTGCCTAAACAGATTTAAATATCATTTCTATTATCCGCAACTGGCATTTGTGTTCATATCGAGAACGGCGTAATAGTATGACTTGTATTGGTTATCATCAATGGTCTAATATCTATCACAGTGTTAAGTTAAGGTTTACAATGATGAAAATAGAGCCTTCAATTTTGCCTTCTCTTGCCTGGTTTGCGCTGATTGTTCGTGCCGGCAGTTTTTCCAGAGCCGCTTCTGAAATGGGTATTACACGGGCCGCATTGTCCCAGAATTTAAAATCTCTTGAGGAACGTCTTAACACCAAGCTGATATACCGTACGACCCGCAATATGTCGCTTACTGAGGAAGGACAGCGTCTGTATGAAGTGCTGGTGTCGGCTTTGGGGCAAATTGATGATGCTTTGAAAGATGTTGGTGATACCCAACTTGAACCTACAGGCCTGTTGAGAATAAATTCCTCCCGTGTTGCAGCACGGATGCTTGTTGAGCCTCATATTGGCGAGTTTCTTACTCGTTACCCCAAAACAAAGATAGAACTCATTATGGATGACGGTTTATCTAACATTATTGCGGACGGCTGTGATGTGGGCATACGTCTTGAGCAAGGACTGGATGAGCATATGACTGCCGTTCCTGTTTCTCCGCTTATTAAACTGGTTACTGTGGCATCGCCAGATTATTTAAAAGAACACGGTATTCCTGAAACGCCTCAGGAACTGAGTAACCATAATTGCCTTCGGTTGCGGCATAAAAGTAGCGGTGCACTCTCTGCATGGGAGTTTTCTAATGTTGTGGGGGGGAATGAAGAGTTCGAAATAGAGGTTTCAGGTAAGTATATTTCTAATGATGACGAAAGCATGATACGAATGGCGCTGAATGGAACGGGTATCATTCAACATCTGGATTTTGCAATCGCTGAACATATCAATGCGGGCAAGTTACAGCCGATTCTTGAGGATTGGGCTGTTTCATTTCCTGGATTTTATATTTATGTTTCATCACGGGTGAGAATGCCCTCTAAAGTTCGTGCTTTTATTGATTTTATGGTGGAGAAAAGAGTAAAACTCGAAAATTGATGATATGTGTAATTGATGGTTGCTCTGGGCGAATATCGGTAAGAGGAATAACGTAATCATTAGGACGCGTTTACATAATAAACTTTCTGATAATTAATACTTATTTTCTATACGGCCATAATATCAATTATCATTATCACCAGTAATGTGGCTAAAATAATAGTATCTATGGCCGCTACGGTTAACGGTGGTTATTTTGGGAGGCGTTAACACGTAGCGGCTTGTAGTTGTAAGTCTTGAACAGGTACAAAGCCTGAAAATCAGGAGGATATCGCTATCAAACTTCCTTTATTTCTTCTCGCAGTTTCGCATCTTATAGAAGAATCCTGTATTTCCATCTTCCACGATGAAGCGATCGTTAAAAGTTGGACGACGAATAAATGTCACTCCACCTATTGTTGCTTTTTGTTTTATACCATCATCAACATTTTCCAGATCTGGAGAGTACAATTGATCTCCATTTGGCATTTGAACGATGAAATTGTTTCCATTATCGAGAACTGTTGCGGATTTTGACAGAATTTGAGTAGCGGTATCCAGGCTGGAAATCCTAATGTCACAAACATATTTGCCTGGCCCCAGATCTTCTTCTGCAAATACAGGTAAGGAAAATAATGCAAATGCGAGGATGAGATTCTTATTCATGCAAACTCCAGGAAGATCAATAAAAGCAATACGTTACATAAAGAGCACGTAAATGAAAAGAGCGATTGGTTAATGAGTAATGCTATTAATCCCCGCATGGCCTACTTTTCATTGGCTGCGGTGTTGAACCTCATTGAATATGGGCAAGACTCTGACTGAGTGACCGACGTAAATAGGTAGATGCATAATCGCTTACCGCCCTGTAACCGCAAACGGTGCCCAGGCTTCTGGCTGAATGCCACGACTTTGCATCCAGGGAACGGCCTGCAGCTGCTGATTGAAAGGGTTAACTTCAACCTGGTTTACCGCCGGAACGACGTTATTAAAAGCGATAAGGTCTGCCAGTCGGTCAGTATGGAAGTTACTGACGCCATTAGCGCGAATTTTACCGGCCTGTTGCAGCTCTTCCATGGCACGCCAGGCTCCGTGGACATCGCCATATGGCTGGTGAATCAAGTACAGGTCAACGTAATCAAGTTGCAGTCGATTCAGAGAGCGTTCGAACTGGGCTTTGGCCCCTTCGTAACTGGTATCCTGCAACCAGAGTTTCGTGGTGACAAAGAGTTCGTTACGGGCGATACCGCTTTGTTTCAGTGCGTTCCCGACCTGGGTTTCATTCTGATACGAGGCGGCGGTGTCAATCAGTCGATAACCGCTGTTAATAGCGTCAATGACCGCTCTTTCGCATTCGGCGGCATCGGTCATCTGAAATACACCAAAGCCCAACAGGGGCATTTCAATACCGTTGTACAGTTTTACTTTTTGCATGGTGTTATCCTTCCGTTATCGTTCATGAGAAGCATAACGTAAAGGGAAGAGCTCGATTAGACGGCAGGATTTGTCAGGGGTTATGAACAAAATTCATAAATCTGTTTGAGGGTTGCGCTGAGTAGTGCAAGTTCGATATCCCCGCAATTTACAGCCCGATGAAGGAAAATGAATATCCATAAAAAATATATCGGTTTATCCTGGCGTATATACCTACTTCGACGTATTTCCAATCGTGGTAAATTAAAAGCAGGTCATTATTATTCACTCTGAATAATGAATTATTCACTATCCGCAGAGTAAGAAAGATAACTTAGGTATCTATTTAATGGTTTGCACAAAAAGCTAAATTCTCACCCATAAATAAAAATATAATCCCGCGCCCAACCACCTGATGAGTGGCTACAGGCACTGGATATATTAGGTGGCGGTGTACTTTCTTACATAAAGGTATTTCCTTTTCTGCGGAAAAGGAAACCGGGAAATCCCGGTTTTTCTGACAAGCAGACGCCATTATTTGTGTCTGCCTATGTTCGTTAATTCGTTCATCAGGAAATTATCTCAATGTCACGTTATAAAACAGGTCATAAACAACCACGATTTCGTTATTCAGTTCTGGCCCGCTGCGTGGCGTGGGCAAATATCTCTGTTCAGGTTCTTTTCCCACTCGCTGTCACCTTTACCCCAGTAATGGCGGCACGTGCGCAGCATGCGGTTCAGCCACGGTTGAGCATGGGAAATACTACGGTAACTGCTGATAATAACGTGGAGAAAAATGTCGCGTCGTTTGCCGCAAATGCCGGGACATTTTTAAGCAGTCAGCCAGATAGCGATGCGACACGTAATTTTATTACCGGAATGGCCACCGCTAAAGCTAACCAGGAAATACAGGAGTGGCTCGGGAAATATGGTACTGCGCGCGTCAAACTGAATGTCGATAAAGATTTCTCGCTGAAGGACTCTTCGCTGGAAATGCTTTATCCGATTTATGACACGCCGACAAATATGTTGTTCACTCAGGGGGCAATACATCGTACCGACGATCGTACTCAGTCAAATATTGGTTTTGGCTGGCGTCATTTTTCAGGAAATGACTGGATGGCGGGGGTGAATACTTTTATCGATCATGATTTATCCCGTAGTCATACCCGCATTGGTGTTGGTGCGGAATACTGGCGTGATTATTTGAAATTGAGCGCCAATGGTTATATCCGGGCTTCTGGCTGGAAAAAATCGCCGGATGTTGAGGATTATCAGGAACGCCCGGCGAATGGCTGGGATATTCGTGCTGAGGGCTATTTACCCGCCTGGCCGCAGCTTGGCGCAAGCCTGATGTATGAGCAGTATTATGGCGATGAAGTCGGGCTGTTTGGCAAAGATAAACGCCAGAAAGATCCACATGCGATTACCGCTGAAGTGAATTACACGCCAGTGCCTCTTCTGACCCTGAGTGCCGGGCATAAGCAGGGCAAGAGTGGTGAGAATGACACTCGCTTTGGCCTGGAAGTTAATTATCGGATTGGCGAACCTCTGCAAAAACAACTCGATACAGACAGCATTCGCGAGCGTCGAATGCTGGCAGGCAGCCGCTATGACCTGGTTGAGCGTAATAACAACATCGTTCTTGAGTACCGCAAATCTGAAGTGATCCGTATTGCTCTGCCTGAGCGTATTGAAGGCAAGGGCGGTCAGACGGTTTCCCTGGGGCTTGTGGTCAGCAAAGCAACTCACGGACTGAAAAATGTGCAGTGGGAAGCGCCGTCATTACTGGCTGAAGGTGGCAAAATTACCGGTCAGGGTAGTCAGTGGCAAGTAACGCTCCCGGCTTATCGTCCAGGCAAAGACAATTATTATGCGATTTCAGCAGTTGCCTACGATAACAAAGGCAATGCCTCGAAACGTGTGCAGACAGAAGTGGTTATTAGCGGAGCTGGTATGAGCGCCGATCGTACGGCGTTAACGCTTGACGGTCAGAGCCGTATTCAAATGCTTGCTAACGGTAATGAGCAAAAGCCGCTGGTGCTGTCTCTGCGCGACGCCGAGGGCCAGCCAGTCACGGGCATGAAAGATCAGATCAAGACTGAACTAACCTTCAAACCGGCTGGAAATATTGTGACTCGTACCCTGAAGGCCACTAAATCACAGGCAAAGCCAACACTGGGTGAGTTCACCGAAACTGAAGCAGGGGTGTACCAGTCTGTCTTTACGACCGGAACGCAGTCAGGTGAGGCAACGATTACTGTTAGCGTTGATGGCATGAGCAAAACCGTCACTGCAGAACTGCGGGCCACGATGATGGATGTGGCAAACTCCACCCTGAGCGCTAACGAGCCGTCAGGTGACGTGGTTGCTGATGGTCAGCAAGCCTACACGCTGACGCTGACTGCGGTGGACTCCGAGGGTAATCCGGTGACGGGAGAAGCCAGCCGCCTGCGACTTGTTCCGCAAGACACTAATGGTGTTACCGTTGGTGCCATTTCGGAAATAAAACCAGGGGTTTACAGCGCCACGGTTTCTTCGACCCGTGCCGGAAACGTTGTTGTGCGTGCCTTCAGCGAGCAGT
Source organism: Escherichia sp. HH26CH (assembly GCF_009820205.1). Lineage (NCBI taxonomy): Bacteria > Pseudomonadati > Pseudomonadota > Gammaproteobacteria > Enterobacterales > Enterobacteriaceae > Escherichia > Escherichia sp. HH26CH. The sequence goes on along the minus strand of NZ_VNXM01000039.1, from coordinate 158,969 downwards.
ATCAGCTGGGCACATTACAACAAACGCTGAAGTTCGTTGCCGGGCCGCTTGATGCAGCACATTCGTCCATCACCCTGAATCCGGATAAACCGGTGGTCGGCGGTACGCTTACGGCAATCTGGACGGCAAAAGATGCCAATGACAACCCTGTAACAGGCCTCAATCCGGATGCACCGTCATTATCGGGCGCAGCAGCTGCTGGTTCTACGGCATCTGGCTGGACAAATAATGGTGATGGGACGTGGACTGCGCAGATTACTCTCGGCTCTACGGCGGGTGAATTAGAAGTTATGCCGAAGCTAAATGGACAGGATGCGGCAGCAAACGCGGCAAAAGTAACCGTGGTGGCTGATGCGTTATCTTCAGGCCAGTCGACAGTGTCTGTAGCCGCAGATCACGTAAAAGCAGGCGAAAGCACAACCGTGACGCTGGTGGCGAAAGATGCGCATGGCAACGCTATCAGTGGTCTTTCGTTGTCGGCAAGTTTGACGGGGACCGCCTCTGAAGGGGCGACTATTTCCAGTTGGACCGAAAAAGGTGACGGTTCCTATGTTGCTACGTTGACCACAGGCGGAAAGACGGGCGAGCTTCGTGTCATGCCGCTCTTCAACGGCCAGCCAGCAGCCACCGAAGCCGCGCAGTTGACGGTCATCGCCGGGGAGATGTCATCAGCGAACTCTACGCTTGTTGCGGACAATAAGACTCCAACGGTTAAAACGACGACGGAACTCACCTTCACCGTGAAGGATGCGTACGGGAACCCGGTCACCGGGCTGAAGCCAGATGCACCAGTGTTTAGCGGTGCCGCCAGCACGGGATCAGAGCGACCTTCAGTTGGAAGCTGGACAGAGCAAAGTAATGGGGTCTACGTGGCGACCTTAACGCTGGGATCGGCTGCAGGTCAGTTGTCTGTCATGCCACGCGTGAACGGCCAAAATGCCGTTGCTCAGCCACTGGTGCTGAATGTTGCAGGCGACGCTTCCCGGGCAGTGATCAATGATATGGCGGTGAAGGTGAATAACCAACTGGCAAATGGACAGTCTGCTAACCAGGTAACCCTGACCGTCGTGGACAGCTATGGTAACCCGTTGCAGGGGCAAGAAGTTACGCTGACTTTACCGCAGGGTGTGACCAGCAAGACGGGGAATACAATAACAACCAATGCCGCAGGTAAAGCGGACATTGAGTTGATAGCAACCGTTGCTGGGGAACACAGTATCACGGCCTCAGTGAATAATGCTCAGAAGACGGTCACGGTGAAATTCAACGCAGACGCCAGCACCGGTCAGGCAAACCTGCAGGTTGACACTGCCGCTCAAAAAGTGGCAAACGGCAAAGATGCCTTTACGCTGACGGCGACCGTTGAGGATAAAAACGGTAACCCTGTTCCAGGAACTCTGGTGACCTTTAATCTGCCTCGGGGCGTCAAGCCACTTACAGGTGATAATGTCTGGGTGAAAGCCAACGATGAAGGGAAAGCAGAGTTGCAGGTGGTTTCAGTGACTGCCGGAACGTATGAGATCACGGCTTCAGCAGGAAATAACCAGCCTTCAGACGCGAAGAGCATTACGTTTGTGGCGGATAAGACTACGGCGACCATCTCCAGTATTGAGGTGATTGGCAACCGTGCAGTGGCGGATGGCAAAGCCAAACAGACGTATAAAGTTACGGTGACTGATGCCAATAACAATTTGTTGAAAGATAGCGAAGTGACGCTGACCGCCAGCCCGGCTTCGTTAAACCTGGAACCGAATGGCACAGCGACAACGAATGAGCAAGGGCAGGCTATTTTCACCGCCACCACGACTGTTGCAGCGAAATATACACTTACGGCGCAAGTGAGTCAGGACAACGGTCAGGTATCAACGAAAACGGCTGAATCCAGTTTCGTGGCGGATGATAAAAATGCGGTACTCACCGCATCATCTGATATGGAATCTCTGGTGGCAGATGGGGAATCGACCGCAACGCTGAAGGTTACCCTGATGTCGGCAAACAACCCTGTTGGGGGGAATATGTGGGTTGACATTCAGACGCCGGAAGGGGTGACGGAGAAGGATTATCAGTTCCTGCCGTCGAAAAATGACCATTTCGTGAGCGGAAAAATCACGCGTACATTTAGTACCAGCAAGCCTGGTGTCTATACGTTCACATTTAACGCCCTGACCTATGGCGGGTACGAAATGAAGCCAGTGACGGTGACCATTACCGCGGTGGATGCCAATACGGCAACGGGCGAGGAGGCGATGAAATAATATTAAGAGTATGAAAGTAACATTCTAATAAACAATAATGGCGTTGACATCTTCAACGCCATTATTTATTGAATTGCCTGACAGTAGTCTTGTTATAAATTCATTTAGACATAGCGATAACTAAACCGGACGAACAGGGATAAATATTTCGCAAACAATGTTATTGCTATCGATTTCGACGAAGTTTTCATTGTAATAAAACCGCTCAATATCACTGCCGTTCACTCTGGCTAACCCCCTGGCAGGTAATTCCATCAGATAGAGGTTTCGCGCCCATTCAGGGTAGTGCTCCCACTCACCTTCATAGCGGAAAGAGGCATACAGTCCTCGGTTAATTGTCCACTCTTTCGACATCTCTGAATCGGTTTGTTTGCATACCGTACCGGCAAAAGTTTCAACTGTGAGCAAATCGACCGATTTTGTTGACGGTTCTAACGTGGAGACGAAATAGATATTCGTCTTAAAATTCTTCATACATCTGGCTAAATGATGACGTCGCAGTTTGACTTCTTCATCCGGTGATTTATTCGACACTTCAATATCATATTTAAATGAATTGCCAAAAATAGGTGTCTCAGGAAAGTTGACTAATCTACACTCCGTCTTTTGCTGTTGACGTATTAAAAAAGAAGGGAAGATATTTGCGAGATCCCAATAATCACGGTGGCGGTATTCACGGGGAGAGCAGCCGAATAACTTTTTAAATTCGCGGCTGAATGACTGCTGTGAATCAAAATGCAAAGATAGTGCAATATCAAGCATAGATTTCGCGGTGAGTCGGACAAGAATGGCGGCACGACAAAGCCTTCGTTTGCGAATGTATTCTCCTAAAGGCACATGCATGAAATTTCGGAACAGAAGCTGGATGTTGCGCCTGCTGTAGCCAGATTTCTGTGCGATATCTTCGATTGAAATAGGGTGCTCAAGATTGCACTCAATCCACTCCAGGAGCTGCTGTAGAATCTTCTGCCTGATCATCACATTCTCCGTTAATTCTTTGTCATATCGCACATTTTCGTTATGCCCTGGGCCCTAAGTGTATCAAAAACAGCAAGGGCGAAGGCAAAAGCACTGGTAGCGTCTGCTTCGTTGTCCCCGAAAATAGAGAGGTTTCAGTCCTACATTATTAATGAATTTTTTGCATAAGTGATATCAAAATCCACATACTAATTTGAGGTTACGTTTTAACGTAGACTCATTGTTCATACCTAATGGAGGGACTGACAGTGGAATTTTCCGTATTAAGTAACAATCTGAAAATGCCGATGATGGGATTTGGTGTTTTTCAGGTTACCGATAAAGACGTGTGCAAACAGTCAGTGTTGAATGCTATCCGCACGGGTTATCGACTCATCGACACTGCAGCGGTATACGGTAATGAAGATGCCGTCGGTGAAGCCGTTCGTGAAGCCATATCTGAAGGTTTATGTACCCGAGAAGAGTTATTTATAACGTCTAAATTGTGGGTGCAGGATATGTTGAATCAGGATATTGCAGCAGCAGCAGGTATTGAAGCATCATTAAAAAAATCGGGACTAGAATACTTCGATCTCTATTTATTGCACCAGGCCATGCGCGATTATTTTAGTGCGTGGCGTGCACTCGAAGATGCCTATGAAGAGGGCAAATTAAAAGCGATTGGGGTTTCCAATTTCTACCCTCATGTTCTGGCGAACTTTTGTGAAACGGTAAGAGTTAAACCGATGGTCAACCAGGTCGAGTTGCATCCCTATTTTGCCCAACCAGAGGCGCTGGCAACCATGAAGTATTATAACGTGCAGCCTGAAGCATGGGCTCCGTTAGGCGGTGGAAGACATAAACCCTTTGAAAATAGTCTGCTTCAGAATATTGCAGATGCCCATCAAAAATCGATTTCTCAGGTCATTCTGCGTTGGAATATTCAACGAGGAGTGGTCGTTATTCCGAAATCGACACATCAACAGCGTATCGAAGAAAATTTTGCTATCTGGGATTTCTCACTGACAGAGAAAGAAATGGCGCAAATTAGTTCGCTTGATTTGGGTTATGTTGGGGAATCGGTAAAACATTTTAATCCTGAGTTTGTTCGTGGTTGTCTTGCTGTAAAAATACATGATTGATATTAATCACTTATTTTACCTGAGACGACAAGAATCTTTTAACAGGGGAGTGATATTGATCTTCACTCTGTCATATCTCCGGTAATATGGCGTCAGGCTTCATCATCAGAAAGGGAGCCTGACGCCTGAAAAAGTGAACAACAGACAGTGTTCGGATTATCAATATTCAGTTTTTAACGTTGAACTGGATTCATTACTGCGTTGTTTAAGAATATCCCGCGCCGAATCTGCCATTATCATGACAGCACCTGCCAGCATCAGAGTATCTTTCAATACCAGGCGACCAGCACCAGATAAATAAGGGAAACCATGATGAGCGTCACCCAATGCGGGTACCCATGCCTCCGGGGTGGTGATTAAAAATGAGAGTGTTACCAACGGTGTGGTAAATGCCATCAGCCCTCCCAATAAACCTAACCAGCGATTGACAGGATTAGCCAAAACCAGCAGAGCAATAATCACCTCCACGACGCCAAGACCGTTGGAAAAACCATAGGTATTATTGGCCGATTGCCATGCTCTTGCTTCTGGTTTGTATTCGCCTTCGTGAGTCAGATACTGTTTATAGTCTTCCGGGTGTTCATAAAAGAACGACATTAGTGGACTGTTTGCGACGAATGGTGTAATGCTGTCTGCCTCGTAAGGGACAAACTTTAATAACCCAATCCACATAAAAACAATCGCAATACTCAGACGAATCAATGTCAGGCCAATTTTATCTCCCCGACTTAACAGGTGCAGGTATTTTTCCATTGTGAACATCCTTATTTATACAATACTGCTGTTGCGGTTGAATTATTATCAATTCGCATCGATGTGACTTTCCAGGATGAAGCATTATATTTTCTGGCTATATCAGCAATGGCATCCTCCAGAACTGTCGGTGATGCTGATACTGACGAGACGCTGATATGTTTCAGAATTATTTTATCATCTGCATTGGTGGAAAATGCCATAACGCCAGATAATAGTGTTGCAAATAAAACAGGTTTTTTAAACATATAAAATACCATCAATGAAGTGATTAAGAAGTTATATAATAACAAGGAATTAATAAGATTCTTTTCTCTGAGACGCCAGAATATTTGTCCTGGCGTCTGATTTTGAGTTTATTTGACTAATGAAAATAGATCATTGAGTGATTCGCTCATCGACGGATGAGTAAATATCTGATCGCGTAATATGCTATAAGGCAGCCCGGCATCCATCACCATTTTCACTATATTAATCATCTCGTGGGAGTCAACACACAGCAGTGATGCCCCTAATATACGTTGGGTTTTATTATCAACAATCGCTTTTAATACCCCACGGGTATCGTTCATCACTCTGGCGCGCGGAATTGCAGCTACAGGCAATGTCACCACCTGAATATCAGCACCACTCTCTCTGGCTTGCTCTTCTGTCATACCAACCCTGGACAGGGGCGGTGTCATAAATACGGAATAAGGCACATTTTTCCGATCATCAGTACTACGTCTGCCTTCACCCAGTAACTCATCACGCACAATGCGGTAATCATCCAGTGAAATGTAAGTAAATTGCAGCCCGCCGGTAACATCTCCCATCGCCCAAATATTGTCTGCGGTGGTATGTAATCGCTTGTCAACGACAATTGCCCCGCGCTCGTTTACTGCGATACCGGCATTTTCTGGATGTAACGAAGCGGTAGCCGGTTGACGACCGGAAGCTATTAACAGTGCATCCACCGCCAGTTGGGCGTGCTCGCTATGCACTTGCACTTGATTTTCATGGTGACTGATTCGCTCCACATGGGCATTGAGGATTATATCGACGCCCTGATCGCGTAAAATCGTCGCGATATTATCAGCAATATCCCGATCTTCCCGAGGCAAAAACAGCGAAGCTGCCTCTAAAATGGTTACTTTGCTGCCAAAATTAGCGAACATAGAGGCGAACTCAACGCCAATATATCCGCCGCCCAAAATACCTAAATGCCCTGGTAATTCTTTTAGATTAAGTAATCCAGTGCTGTCATATACACCAGGCGTGGTGGTAATTCCAGGAATTGGCGGAACTACGGCTTGTGCACCGGTATTAATAAAAATTTTCTCGCCATGAATCTCCAGATTTCCCCCAGGCCGATGAACACGCAGGCTATGATTATTGATAAACTCCGCCTGGCCGTCGATCACGTCGATATTGGGCATATCCGCAAGATTATGAAAATTCTTATTACGTAAAAAATTAACCACTTCATTTTTACGCTGTATGGCATGGACAAAATCTGTGTGCTGCTGTGCGTCATGAACCAATGTTTTGGTTGGGATACAGCCGATATTAATACAGGTCCCGCCATACATTGCATTTGATTGTTCGATGAGAGCCACACGCCAACCTGCTTTTGCCAGCGTGACGGCTAATGTTTTTCCAGCCTTGCCAAAACCAATAATAACTGCCTGATATTTATTCATGATGATTTCCTGTCGAAACGCGTTCATTTGACATCATGACTATAGACGCAAAAGAGTAAATAACATTTCTTCACAACGCTTGATATTTTGTCTTATCGTCTGGTATTTTCTTTTTCTTAATCAGAATCACAAAACAAAAATCATGATTAACCATTTGATGGTATTAGATTAATTATTGTCTAAGATTGTTGGTGTTTGTAATCAAAAACCACTCAGGAGTCTGATATGGATGCCCTTAGCCGTTTGTTGATGCTTAACGCTCCACAAGGAACGATCGATAAGAATTGCGTGTTAGGAAGTGACTGGCAGCTTCCACATGGTGCCGGGGAATTATCGGTTATTCGTTGGCATGCGTTAACGCAAGGAGCGGCGAAGCTGGAAATGCCGACGGGGGAGATTTTTACATTACGCCCGGGAAATGTGGTCCTGCTACCACAAAATTCAGCTCATCGCCTGAGTCATGTCGATAATGAATCGACCTGTATTGTCTGCGGCACTCTTCGACTGCAACATTCGGCGCGTTATTTTTTAACGTCTTTGCCGGAAACGCTGTTTTTAGCACCGGTTAACCACAGCGTGGAATATAACTGGCTGAGGGAGGCGATCCCGTTTTTACAACAGGAGTCCAAATCGGCAATGCCGGGAGTGGATGCACTGTGTAGCCAGATCTGCGCTACATTCTTTACCCTCGCGGTGCGTGAGTGGATTGCACAGGTTAATACTGAGAAAAACATTCTCAGTTTGCTTCTGCATCCACGTCTTGGTGCGGTAATACAGCAAATGCTGGAAATGCCAGGACACGCCTGGACCGTCGAATCGCTGGCCAGCATCGCCCACATGTCCCGGGCAAGTTTTGCCCAGCTTTTCCGTGATGTTTCCGGAACCACGCCGCTGGCTGTATTAACAAAGTTGCGTCTACAAATAGCGGCCCAGATGTTTTCCCGGGAAATGCTCCCTGTTGTGGTGATCGCTGAGTCAGTAGGCTATGCCAGCGAATCATCTTTTCACAAGGCGTTTGTCCGCGAGTTTGGTTGTACTCCGGGAGAATATCGGGAAAGGGTGAGACAGCTTGCACCCTGAATAAAACAGCCAGAAATCAGGGCAAAGATAATCCGCATTCCGGGAGTTGTGAGCCTTTCAGCTATTTATATTTCCAACTGTGTTTTATATGTTTTTTTGAAGAATGCTGGCCCAGTATGTAAATAAAAACGCAAACTAAATTGCTTTAATTAAATAAAATGCCGACTATTACTTGATACCTGATTATTGCCGGTGATTTTGTTAGTACACCATCATTGTATATCTCAACAACCCCTGAATAAGTAGCTCTGAATAGGTATAAGGGATGTGGCCTTTTTAAATGAATTTCTTATGCCAAAAATGATCGTCGATTTCCCTATAAAATGTGAGCGATGCCGAAAGAAATAAAATTAGTTATTGCATTTGACGTTTGGATGAAAGATTATCATTTGTCATACAAATGAGGGGTGGTATGTTGCTAGCCAATTAAAAAAGAACGCCATATTTATTGATGATTGATCCTCTGGTGGGGGGAACCATCGGGCATAAATGGGCATGAAGTAATGGAGTATTAGTTGTGAATGTCAATTTCTTTGTCACCTGTATTGGTGACGCCCTGAAATCAAGAATGGCACGAGACTCCGTGCTGCTACTGGAAAAACTCGGCTGTCGCGTAAATTTCCCGGAGAAACAGGGATGCTGCGGTCAGCCTGCGATCAATAGTGGTTATATCAAAGAAGCGATTCCAGGGATGAAAAATCTGATCGCCGCACTGGAGGATAACGACGATCCCATTATTTCACCGGCTGGCTCCTGTACCTATGCCGTAAAAAGTTACCCAACGTATCTGGCGGATGAGCCTGAATGGGCATCACGTGCCGAAAAGGTTGCCGCGCGTATGCAGGATCTCACCTCTTTTATTGTTAATACATTAGGGGTAGTCGATGTAGGTGCCAGTTTGCAAGGGAGAGCGGTGTATCACCCATCTTGTAGCCTGGCCCGTAAGCTGGGGGTGAAGGACGAGCCACTTACGCTGCTGAAAAATGTGCGTGGACTGGAGCTGTTGACCTTTGCTGAACAGGATACCTGCTGCGGATTTGGCGGCACGTTCTCGGTCAAAATGGCCGAAATATCCGGCGAGATGGTGAAAGAAAAGGTTGTGCACCTGATGGAAGTCCGCCCTGAGTATTTAATTGGTGCTGACGTGAGTTGCCTGCTGAACATCAGTGGACGATTACAACGGGAAGGGCAGAAAGTCAAAGTGATGCATATTGCTGAAGTGCTGATGAGCCGCTGAGGATATAAAGATGTCGATCAAAACCAGTAATACAGATTTTAAGACACGCATCCGTCAGCAAATTGAAGATCCGATCATGCGCAAAGCGGTGGCAAACGCGCAGCAGCGTATTGGGGCAAATCGGCAAAAAATGGTCGATGAATTAGGGCACTGGGAGGAGTGGCGCGACCGGGCCGCCCAGATACGTGATCATGTTCTGAGTAATCTCGACGCTTATCTGTACCAGCTCTCTGAAAAAGTGACGCAAAACGGCGGTCACGTCTATTTTGCAAAAACCAAAGAAGACGCCACCCGCTACATTTTACAGGTCGCCCAACGCAAAAATGCCCGGAAGGTGGTGAAATCTAAATCGATGGTGACCGAAGAGATTGGTGTCAATCATGTGTTGCAGGATGCTGGTATTCAGGTGATTGAAACCGATCTGGGTGAATACATTCTCCAGCTGGATCAAGATCCGCCCTCTCATGTTGTGGTCCCGGCAATTCATAAAGATCGCCATCAGATCCGTCGAGTGCTACACGAACGTCTGGGTTATGAGGGGCCGGAAACGCCTGAAGCGATGACCTTATTCATTCGGCAAAAAATCCGCGAAGATTTCCTCAGTGCTGAAATAGGTATTACCGGCTGTAATTTCGCGGTGGCAGAGACCGGTTCGGTATGCCTGGTGACCAATGAAGGTAATGCGCGAATGTGTACCACGCTGCCTAAAACGCATATTGCAGTGATGGGAATGGAGCGTATTGCCCCCACGTTTGCCGAGGTAGATGTATTGATCACCATGCTGGCGCGCAGTGCCGTTGGTGCACGTTTGACGGGATACAACACCTGGCTGACAGGACCGCGCGAAGCGGGGCACGTTGATGGTCCTGAAGAGTTTCATCTGGTTATTGTCGATAACGGGCGTTCTGAGGTGCTGGCTTCTGAATTTCGGGATGTGCTGCGCTGTATTCGCTGCGGGGCTTGTATGAATACTTGTCCGGCATATCGCCATATTGGCGGTCATGGATATGGCTCTATTTATCCAGGGCCAATTGGTGCGGTGATTTCCCCGTTACTTGGCGGCTATAAAGATTTTAAAGATTTACCCTACGCCTGCTCTTTATGCACAGCTTGTGACAGCGTGTGTCCGGTGCGTATTCCGCTGTCAAAACTGATTTTGCGTCATCGTCGGGTGATGGCTGAAAAAGGGATCACCGCAAAAGCAGAGCAACGGGCGATAAAAATGTTCGCTTATGCCAATAGTCATCCAGGATTGTGGAAAGTCGGGATGATGGCTGGTGCTCATGCGGCAAGCTGGTTTATCAATGGCGGCAAAACACCACTCAAATTTGGCGCGATTAGCGACTGGATGGAAGCACGCGATCTTCCTGAAGCTGACGGAGAGAGTTTCCGTAGTTGGTTTAAGAAACATCAGGCGCAGGAGAAAAAGAATGGATAATCGGAGCGAATTTTTGAATAACGTTGCTCAGGCACTGGGTCGCCCGCAGCGACTTGAACCGCAAGCAGAAGATGCGCCGCTTAACAACTATGCTAACGAGCGGCTTACCGAACTTAACCAACAGCAGCGCTGTGACGCGTTTATCCAGTTTGCCCGCGATGTTATGTTGACGCGCTGTGAACTGACCAGCGAGGCGCAGGCCGCAGAAGCTGCAATATGTCTGTGTAAAGAGCTGGGAGAGCAGTCGGTCGTGATTAGCGGTGACGCGAGACTGGAGGAATTGGGGATTAGCGAACGTTTGCAGCAGGAATGCAATGCCGTTGTTTGGGATCCGGCGAAAGGTATTGAGAACATATCACAAGCAGAGCAGGCTAAAGTGGGCGTCGTATATGCTGAATATGGTTTAACCGAATCGGGTGGCGTGGTTCTTTTTTCCGCCGCCGGGCGCGGGCGTTCATTGAGCCTGCTCCCGGAATCTTCTCTTTTTATCCTGCGTAAAAGCACAATCCTGCCGCGTGTAGCGCAACTCGCAGAAAAATTGCATCAGAAAGCGCAGGCCGGTGAACGAATGCCGTCATGTATTAACATCATCAGTGGTCCTAGTTCAACGGCGGACATTGAGCTTATCAAAGTCGTCGGGGTTCATGGTCCGGTGAAAGCGGTGTATCTGATTATTGAGGATTGCTGAGAGAGATATGAAGTCTGGACATAAACCTGAAGGCGGTATACGAGGTTGTGAATAGCGTTAAGGACAACCTGACTTAACCCCGTTCCGTCATGGTTATGCTGCTCTTCTGTAAATATCCTGACATTAATAATGCCAGGATATTTACAGTGAAAAAGACAGGAATCCATTCCTGAAGACGGGCTCCCTTCCCGGTCATTGTCACTTCAGCTTTATACAGGCACTCTCTATCAGAATGCTGTTTATTACTGCCCAGAGTTTTGTTGGTATTCATCTACCATTTTTTTGACAAGGCAATTTTTAGCATTAGTACTGGTCTAAAAAACTCGTAATTCGCTGAATAACATCTTCAGTCATTGTGGTCTGACAGGCAAAGTTATTATTGCTATCACAGCTTACAAGTATGCCTAATGTTGTGTGGTTTATTTTTAGGCTGTAACTCAGCTTTATATTGTCTTTATTGATGTACAGAAATAATAGCACCATTGTCATACAAACAGCTATAATAAACAGAATAACACGAATCTTTTTCTTCAGATAAAATAAAATTTCAATCAGATCGATATCCTGTTTGATTTGTCACTCATAATATATCCGGAAAATGAAATCTGTCGCAGATAAGCTTGAATTAATAGTCTGTATCAGGAATATTCTGGTAAAAACATCAGCAAAAAACCAGCATCATGAATACTGGATATGAAGCATGAGAGTTACCTATGTTTTTTATATAAGGATTCGGTCCTCATCGTAGAACGGTAACTCTCAATCTTGTAAGTTCCTGCGTTAGTTCAAATCACGACTCATTTTTTTCGCTCTCACCGGCATCCCATTTGCCACAAAATATCTTGCCGTGCTCCTCGGCAACGCTTCTCGTCCGCGAATCATATCCGCCATTTTCTCGCCAATCATAATGGTCGTGGCGTTCAGATTGCCGGTGATAATCTGCGGCATAATTGACGCATCGACTACGCGTAATCCTTCCAGCCCGTGCACGCGGCCTTCGCCATCCACAACGGACATCTCGTCGTACCCCATTTTGCACGTACCGCATGGGTGGAAGGCGGTTTCGGCGTGATTACGCACGAACTCATCGAGCTGCTCATCTGTCTGACATTCCGCGCCGGGGCTAATTTCGCGGCCACGGTATTGATCCAGCGCCGGTTGATGCATGATCTCGCGGGTGATGCGAATCGCGTCGCGGAACTCCTGCCAGTCCTGTTCGTGCGACATGTAGTTAAACAAAATCGCCGGATGCTGGTGCGGGTCGCGGGATTTAATCCGCACATGCCCACGGCTTGGCGAGCGCATCGATCCGACGTGGCACTGGAAGCCGTGCTCTTTCACTGCATTCGAGCCGTTATAGTTAATCGCCACTGGCAGGAAATGGTACTGAATATTCGGCCACGCAAATTCCTCACGGCTGCGAATAAATCCGCCTGCTTCAAAGTGGTTGCTGGCACCCACGCCGGTGCCGCCAAACAGCCACTCCGCACCGATTTTCGGCTGATTCCACCACTGCAGGGCAGGGTAGAGGGAAACCGGTTCTTTGCACTCATATTGCAGATACATCTCCAGGTGATCCTGAAGATTTTCGCCGACGCCAGGTAATTCATGCACCAGCGGAATATCAAACTCCGCCAGCAGTCCAGCGTTGCCGACGCCGGAGCGTTGCAGGATCTGCGGTGAAGCAATCGCGCCTGCACATAACAGCACTTCTTTTTTCGCCGCCGCGCGGGTCGGAATGGTGCTGTCGCCTTCCAGCCACTCGACGCCCACCGCGCGTTTGCCGTCAAAAATGATGTGATCGGTCATGGCGTGAGTTCGAATAGTCAGGTTCGGGCGCGATTTGGCCTGATCGAGATAACCCCGCGCGGTGCTGGCGCGACGGCCCTGTGGCGTGACGGTGCGGTCCATCGGGCCGAAACCTTCCTGCTGATACCCGTTAAGGTCGTCCGTGCGCGGATAACCGGCCTGCACGCCCGCCTCAATCATTGCTTCAAACAGCGGATTGACACCAGGTTTTGAGGTGGTCACGCTTACCGGGCCATCACCGCCGTGGTAGTCGTTCTCGCCCACATCGCGCGTCTCGGCCTTGCGGTAGTAGGGCAGGCAGTCGAGGTAGCTCCAGTTCTCCAGACCGGGTTCTTTCGCCCAGTTATCGAGATCCAGTGCGTTACCACGGATGTAACACATGCCGTTGATCAGTGATGATCCACCAAGCCCTTTGCCGCGTCCGCACTCCATGCGACGGTTGTTCATAAACGGTTCGGGTTCCGTCTCATAGGCCCAGTTATAGCGTTTACCCTGTAGCGGGAACGCCAGCGCAGCGGGCATTTGGGTACGGAAGTCAAAGCGATAGTCCGGGCCGCCCGCTTCAAGCAGCAGCACGGTAGTGTTCGGATCTTCAGTCAGACGTGTCGCGAGGACGTTGCCGGCAGAGCCGGCACCAATAATGATGTAGTCAAATTGCAAATAAACCTCCTGGTTAGAATATGGACTGGAATTTAGCCATCTCAACCTGGATGGACTTCACCTGGGTATAACTCTGGAGCGTCATCACGCCGTTCTCGCGGCCAATGCCGGAGTGTTTGTAACCGCCAACGGGCATCTCCGCCGGGGATTCTCCCCAGGTGTTGATCCAGCAAATGCCGGCTTCTAGCTGATGAATGACGCGATGCGCGCGGTTCAGATCCGCCGTGACGATACCCGCCGCCAGACCGTAGTCGGTATCATTGGCGCGGCGAATCACTTCGTCCTCAGATTCATAAGTGAGAAGCGACATCACCGGACCGAAGATCTCTTCGCGCACGATGCTCATTTCGTCGCGGCAATCGGTGAACACGGTTGGTGCAACCCATGCGCCGTTATCGAAGCCATCGCCTTTCAATACATCGCCGCCGCACAGTACGCGCGCGCCTTCCTCTTTGCCTTTGGCGATGTAACGCAGCACGTTATCGCGATGCGGGAAGCTGACCAGCGGGCCAAAATTGGTTTGCGGATCGAAAACGTCGCCCGCGCGAATGCGCTCAACGCGCGCCAGAATCTTTTGTTCAAATGCGGCTTTGCATTTCGCCGGAATAAACACACGGGTGCCATTGGTACACACCTGACCGGAGCTAAAGAAGTTCGCCATCATGGCGATATCGGCAGCGAGATCGAGATCCGCATCGTCGAAAACGATCAGCGGTGATTTACCGCCCAGCTCCATGGTCACTTCTTTCAGGGAGGAAGCCGCCGAGTTAGCCATCACTTTTTTGCCGCTGGCGACACCGCCGGTAAATGACACTTTGGCAATGCCCGGATGCTCGGTCAGATACTGCCCGGTTTCCGCACCTACGCCCGGCAGCACGTTAAATACGCCGTCCGGCAGGCCCGCTTCGCTGTAAATTTCGGCCAGCTTTAACGCGGTAAGCGGGGTGACTTCGCTCGGTTTGAAAATCATCGCGTTGCCTGCGGCCAGTGCCGGAGCGGATTTCCACAAAGCAATCTGAATCGGGTAGTTCCATGCGCCAATCCCTGCCACTACGCCCAGCGGTTCGCGGCGGGTATAAACAAATGACGTCTCACGCAATGGGATCTGGCTGCCTTCCAGCGACGGGATCAGCCCGGCGTAGTACTCGAGCACGTCCGCGCCGGTAACGATATCGACGGTTGATGTTTCCGAATACGCTTTTCCGGTGTCGAGGGTTTCCAGTTTAGCGAGTTCGTCATTGCGTTCGCGCAGAATATCAACGGCCCGACGCAGAATGCGCGAGCGTTCCATGGCGGTCATCGCCGCCCAGATTTTTTGCCCTTGTTGGGCACTCTTCACGGCGCGATCGACATCTTCGCGCCCGGCGGCCTGCACGGTTGCCAGCACGTTACCGTTGGCCGGGTTAATGGTCTCGAAGGTGCGACCGCTGGTGGCGGAGGTATAACCACCATGTATATAAAGCTGCTGTTCTGCCATTCGGGACATCACGTCTCCTCGGTTAATCGGTGGGTAAATGCTGAGTAATAAAGTGACGGGTCAGCGAGTGTGCGAGAGGTTTATCCAGCGGTTTGCCGCTCAGTGCCGCGCGCAGCCATAATCCGTCAATCAGCGCGGCAAGTCCGTAGCCCGCTTCCTGCGCCTGTTGGCGCGGTAACTCGCGGTGAAATTCGCTCACCAGATTCGACAACAAGCGGCGGCTGCTCACCTGCTGCAAACGGTAAAGCATCGGCTGATGCATACTGCTGGCCCAAAACGCCAACCAGGCTTTCATCGCAGCATTACTGACCTGCGTCTCATCGAAATTCCCGTCAACAATCGCCTGTAATCGCTGCTCAGGGCTGCCATCCGGTAGCGCGTGTAAGCGGTTCAAGACCGCGTCACGCAGCTGGCTGGTGATATCACGCATGGTTGCTTCCAGCAGACCATTTTTGTCTTTGAAATAGTG
Source organism: Escherichia sp. HH26CH (assembly GCF_009820205.1). NCBI lineage: Bacteria > Pseudomonadati > Pseudomonadota > Gammaproteobacteria > Enterobacterales > Enterobacteriaceae > Escherichia > Escherichia sp. HH26CH. Next base: position 143,322 of record NZ_VNXM01000039.1, on the reverse strand, counting down.
GCTAATGATCCCGGTGGAAACGCCCGCCCGGCGGGCGATCTGTGCGATCGTCGCATCGTGCATACCTACTTCATTTATTGCTTCCAGCGTGGCGTCGATCAGTTGTCTGCGCCGGATCGACTGCATCCCCAATTTGGGCATTTTTGCCACTCCATTCATCAGCGTTGTTAATCTATTAAAGCCGTTATTGATTGGACGTTCAATATAAAATGTGTCTTAATTGTTACTAATTTGATTTTAAATGGTAACAATAACAGTGGGGATACTGGATGACAGACCTTTCGCACAGCAGGGAAAAGGACAAAATCAATCCGGTGGTGTTTTATACTTCCGCCGGACTGATTTTGTTGTTTTCCCTGACAACGATCCTGTTTCGCGACTTCTCGGCCCTGTGGATTGGCCGCACGCTGGACTGGGTTTCTAAAACCTTCGGTTGGTACTATCTGCTGGCGGCAACGCTCTATATTGTCTTTGTGGTCTGCATCGCTTGTTCGCGTTTTGGTTCGGTGAAGCTCGGGCCTGAACAATCCAAACCGGAATTCAGTCTACTGAGCTGGGCGGCGATGCTGTTCGCTGCCGGGATTGGTATTGATCTGATGTTCTTCTCCGTTGCTGAGCCGGTCACGCAGTATATGCAGCCGCCGGAAGGCGCGGGACAGACAATTGAGGCCGCGCGTCAGGCGATGGTCTGGACGCTGTTTCACTACGGCTTAACCGGCTGGTCGATGTATGCGCTGATGGGCATGGCGCTCGGATACTTTAGCTATCGTTATAATTTGCCGCTCACCATCCGCTCGGCGCTGTACCCGATCTTCGGTAAACGGATTAACGGGCCGATTGGTCACTCGGTGGATATTGCAGCGGTGATCGGCACCATCTTCGGTATTGCCACCACGCTCGGCATTGGCGTGGTGCAGCTTAACTATGGCCTGAGCGTACTGTTTGATATCCCGGATTCAATGGCGGCGAAAGCGGCGCTGATCGCGCTGTCGGTAATCATCGCGACTATCTCGGTGACATCCGGTGTCGACAAAGGCATTCGCGTATTGTCTGAACTCAACGTCGCACTGGCGCTGGGGCTGATTCTGTTCGTGCTGTTTATGGGCGACACCTCGTTCCTGCTCAATGCGCTGGTGCTGAACGTCGGCGACTATGTGAATCGCTTTATGGGCATGACGCTCAACAGTTTCGCCTTTGACCGCCCGGTTGAGTGGATGAATAACTGGACGCTCTTTTTCTGGGCATGGTGGGTAGCCTGGTCGCCGTTTGTCGGCCTGTTCCTGGCGCGTATCTCGCGCGGGCGTACCATTCGCCAGTTCGTGCTGGGCACGTTGATTATTCCGTTTACCTTCACGCTGTTATGGCTCTCGGTATTCGGCAATAGCGCGCTGTATGAAATCATCCACGGCGGCGCGGCATTTGCCGAGGAAGCGATGGTCCATCCGGAGCGCGGCTTCTACAGCCTGCTGGCGCAGTATCCGGCGTTTACCTTTAGCGCCTCCGTCGCCACCATTACTGGCCTGCTGTTTTATGTGACCTCGGCGGACTCCGGCGCGCTGGTGCTGGGGAATTTCACCTCGCAGCTTAAAGATATCAACAGCGACGCCCCCGGCTGGCTGCGCGTCTTCTGGTCGGTGGCGATTGGTCTGCTGACGCTTGGCATGCTGATGACCAACGGGATATCCGCGCTGCAAAACACCACGGTAATCATGGGGCTGCCGTTCAGCTTTGTGATTTTCTTCGTGATGGCGGGATTGTATAAATCTCTGAAGGTAGAAGATTACCGCCGTGAAAGTGCCAACCGTGATACCGCACCGCGACCGCTGGGGCTTCAGGATCGCCTGAGCTGGAAAAAGCGTCTCTCGCGCCTGATGAACTACCCAGGAACGCGTTACACCAAACAGATGATGGAAACCGTCTGTTATCCGGCAATGGAAGAAGTGGCGCAGGAGCTGCGGTTGCGCGGCGCGTACGTGGAGCTAAAAAGCCTGCCGCCGGAAGAGGGACAACAGTTGGGGCATCTGGATTTGTTGGTGCATATGGGCGAAGAGCAAAACTTTGTCTATCAGATTTGGCCGCAGCAATATTCGGTGCCGGGCTTTACCTACCGCGCACGTAGCGGTAAATCGACCTACTACCGGCTGGAAACCTTCCTGTTAGAAGGCAGCCAGGGCAACGACCTGATGGACTACAGCAAAGAGCAGGTGATCACCGATATTCTCGATCAGTACGAGCGGCACCTTAACTTTATCCATCTCCATCGTGAAGCGCCGGGCCATAGCGTGATGTTCCCGGACGCGTGATTGTTATTGCATAAAACCGCGCCATGTCTGCATATGGCGCGGTTTCTCTTACCTCTTGATACGTTATATCTGTACAGTTAAGCCCTTAGTATCGATTGATGATTGCCAGGCAACAGATAATAAAAAAGAAAAGAACTATTGAAGCCCAAACACTACGTTTGGACTGTTGTGAATGTTCAATAAGCTTAGTCTTATTTAATGTAAATATTGGTGCTAATTTGAAATGACGCTTTATTCATGGGGAACGCGTAGCGCAAATCAACTAAAATCAATGTAACTGTTTGTTGTTTAAGGTTTAATTGTCTGTGTCTGATATTTTATTGATTGTTTTAAATATTGTTTTTATTGTCATTGTTATAATGTTGGCTATCTATTGCTGAATGGATTCAGTCTTAAAAGGCAGGTTGTTAAGGGATTGGCATAGAGTAATGACGTGTATGCATAACCAACATCTTTACTCAATATGTCATTGAATGTTGACGCTATGTGTTTATGAGGTTGAGGTATTTTCAGTTGATCTGGATTGTTAAATTCATATAATGCGCCTTTACTCATGAATGGGCGTCAATACGTAGTGGGAAATTATAAATATCGAAATAGTCCAACTACTTCTTTATTACCAAAAATGAGTATCTGAATTTTAATATTGCATTCTTGCGTGATTATCTCCTGAGTTTGACTTGTGATTACCTTTTTAAGGTATTTAGCGTAACTGTTTTTGAGCGAGCATCAGAGGTAAAGATAATCTTCTTGATAGTGATGTGGGATGTTATACGTATGGCATCGCTAATGTTTATGGTTACCCCTTATGTGTGCTCAGGAATCCACAGGTAATCACTCATACTGAACAGCGATAAAAGATAAAAGGTGTGTTCATGAATTCATGTGATTTTCGTGTTTTTCTGCAAGAGTTCGGTACAACGGTTCATTTGTCATTGCCTGGTAGCGTATCCGAGAAAGAACGACTGCTACTCAAGCTGCTGATGCAGGGAATGTCTGTAACAGAAATATCACAGTACAGAAATCGCAGTGCAAAGACCATTTCACATCAAAAGAAACAGCTCTTTGAGAAACTGGGGATTCAGAGCGATATTACTTTCTGGAGGGATATTTTCTTTCAGTACAATCCGGAGATCATATCCGCCACGGGTAATAATAGTCACAAATATATTAATGATAATCACTATCACCATATCGTCACGCCTGAAGCCATCAGTCTGGCGTTGGAAAATCACGAATTCAAACCGTGGATCCAACCGGTTTTCTGCGCGCAGACAGGGGTACTGACGGGCTGTGAAGTGCTTGTTCGCTGGGAACATCCGCAAACGGGAATTATCCCACCGGATCAGTTTATTCCTCTGGCGGAGTCATCCGGTCTTATTGTCATAATGACTCGCCAGCTGATGAAACAGACTGCGGATATTCTGATGCCAGTAAAACATTTGCTGCCGGATAATTTCCATATTGGAATCAACGTCTCGGCAGGATGTTTTTTGGCCGCAGGATTTGAAAAAGAGTGTCTGAACCTGGTCAAGAAATTAGGTAACGATAAAATCAAGCTGGTTCTTGAGCTAACGGAACGCAACCCCATTCCGGTAACGCCAGAAGCCAGAGCGATATTTGACAGCCTTCATCAGCATAACATTACCTTTGCGCTGGATGACTTTGGTACGGGTTATGCGACCTATCGTTATTTGCAGGCGTTTCCGGTCGATTTTATTAAAATTGACAAGTCGTTTGTGCAAATGGCGAGTGTCGACGAAATCTCCGGTCATATTGTGGACAATATTGTCGAACTGGCGCGTAAGCCTGGTCTGAGTATCGTGGCGGAAGGGGTAGAAACCCAGGAGCAGGCGGATTTAATGATCGGCAAAGGCGTTCACTTTTTGCAGGGCTATTTGTACTCTCCGCCAGTACCGGGTAATAAATTTATCTCTGAATGGGTAATGAAAGCAGGTGGTTGATGTAAACCGCTATTCACAGCGCATCGGGAGGTTGGCAGCGATTAATTCTCCCGATGCAGTAAATCCTGATAGATCCCCGTTAATATGCCATTTGGCGAAAATTGTTTTTTAATCCACTGCGTCACCTGACCGGTGGCAGAGTGCTGGGTCGCCAGTAACATGCGTGAATCCTGGCGCGGATTATGGATTTGTCGGGTAACCAGCAGGGATTGCGCCATCGCCTCACGGACCATGTAATCCGGCAAAAAACCAATTCCTTCGCCTAAAATCTGGCACTGACATTTGGTGTTGAAATCTGGCACCAGAATCGACTCCTGCCCATGCAGCAACCAGCCCACTTTTTTATTAATCGTATGCGCGGTGTCTTCCACCATGATATTAGGATAGAGACGCAGTTGGCTTTCGGCGATGGGTTCCGGCACAAAGGCTAACGGGTGATCCGGGGCGATAGCAAAAGCCCAGCGAATCGCGCCAATCTCCGTGTAATCAATGCCGCCGCCGTCCAGCAGCGTGTCGGGTGCGCCGATAGCGATATTCGCCTGATTATTAATAATCGCATCCCAGACGCCATTATACACTTCGGTGGTGACGGTAATCTGGCAGGTTGGAAATTGCTTTTTCAGTACCTGTAATAAGCGTGCGGTGTGTTTGGGCGTATAAAGCAGCTGATTAATACAAATACGCACACGCGCTTCTATGCCCTGCGAAATAGTATCGATGCTGCGTTTGATGGCGTGAAAATCATTCAGCAGGTCGGTAGCTTTGCGGAAAAAATAACGCCCGGACTCCGTTAACTCAATGCTGCGGGTACTGCGAGTGAACAGCACCACATCCAGCCCTGTTTCCATTCGCTTGATGGTGTAGCTAATGGCGGAAGTGGTTAAACCCAACTCGTCTGCCGCTTTACTGAAGCTGCTAAAACGCGCAGCGGTAGTAAATGCCAACAGATTCTCTTCGGTAAAAATTGAGTTCATTAAACCATTCCCGCCATTATCTACTATGAATTTCTCCAGCTATGACTGTAGAGGTATCGGTTAAAGATAGATAATCATTTTTGAATAACTTTTAATACCCGTCGCGTTTAGTCGTCGCTTCGCTTAATTTTTGTCCGCCATATTCTGAAATTATTCCCACGCAGTTACCCGCCAGAAAACCCAGTAATGTCACCGTCCAGTTCATCCCGCTGGCAAAAAACAGCGTCATGCCGAGAAAGCCTCCGGGAATGAATGACAGTAACCAGAAACGCCCTTGCCAGACCACTACAGCTGAGAAAGGCACGGTAGTCATCACGCTTGCCCAGAACACGGAAAGCCCACTCACCGAGGCCAGCCAACCGGAAGCCAGCGCGGCGAAAAACGCCCACACCATCCCGGAATAATTAACCGCCAGGCTTCTGATAAACCCCGATTTACCGCCGCCTGCGGCATAAAAACTGCAAAAGGCGACGAAGCCAATGGTTCCTAATAATTCCCATCCCTGAGAGAGCCCGACATGTGAAGACACTAACTGCCAAAGCCCTGCACAAATACCGACGGTTATACCCGTTGCCGTGAGTCCGTTCATCTTGTTCCCCTCTGGTTAGACATGGACGAAAGCTACTCTTACATGTGCAGACTATAGAGAAATAAAACCTGATTGAGTGAAAGGGTATCGGGTCAAAGAAACAAATATTGCACTACCGCACACTGCGAAAAGATTGTTGAACATCATTCAACAAAAAGGCGAAATACGGCGAATTAAATTTAAGCGGGTTCTTTTATCAGATTATCGTTGCTATTCTCAATTCATCGAAAACAGCCACAAAAAACAGGGGAATGTTAATGAGTATAAAAAATCTACCTGCCGATTATTTATTGGCTGCACAACAGGGTGATATCGATAAAGTAAAAACCTGCCTTGCTCTGGGGGTAGATATAAATACCTGCGATCGCCAGGGGAAAACGGCAATTACGCTGGCAAGTTTATATCAGCAATATGCTTGCGTTCAGGCGTTAATTGATGCCGGTGCGGATATTAATAAACAAGACCAGACCTGTTTAAATCCTTTTTTAATGAGCTGCCTGAACGGTGATTTAACGCTACTACGAATTATTTTACCGGCTAAACCAGACCTTAATTGTGTAACCCGTTTCGGCGGTGTCGGCCTGACGCCTGCCTGTGAAAAAGGCCATTTAAGTATTGTAAAAGAGCTTTTGGCGCATACGGATATTAACGTTAACCAGACCAACCATGTTGGCTGGACGCCGCTACTGGAAGCGATTGTGCTTAACGATGGCGGGATTAAACAGCAGGCGATTGTCCAGTTATTGCTGGAGCACGGTGCCAGCCCGCATCTGACCGACAAATATGGCAAAACGCCGCTGGAACTGGCGCGGGAACGGGGCTTTGAAGAGATTGCTCAGTTGCTGATTGCCGCAGGCGCATAAACCGGGAGGTTTGCTATCAACACACCAGAAAGACGGTGTGTGTGGGCGCTAACTGCGGATGCTGATTTTCTGGCGCAGCGGGGGCAAGGACAAGTTGAACAGGTCTTTGCCAGAGCGGTAAATATCGCAATCCCGGCTCGCCAGCAGTTGCTGACACTGCTTTGTGAAGAGTACGACAATGCGCCAAACAGTTGTCGGTTGGCACTCACTCACTTTGATGGTCTGTTCCGTCATGGTGATAAGGTTCAGTTTGATGATCAAGGTATTACGGTTGGTCAACATCTTCATATAGAGATGAGTCATTGCCAGCGTTGGCTGTCCCCAACCTTGCAAATGACCGCTGTGAATTTTCACCTTATCGCCTGGCAACAGTGGCATGACATTATTCATCAGCACCTGGGGGAAAATGAAACCCTGTTTAATTATCGCGGCGATAATCCGTTTTATCAGGCGTTAAATAAAGAATTACATATTAAACGACGGGCAGTTATTCAGGCAGTAAACGATAAAGAAAATATCGCTTTGGCGATTGCTAATATGATGGGGTTAGGGATTGGCCTTACGCCATCAGCCGACGATTATTTAACAGGTCTGGCGCTTATTTTATTTATTCCCGGGCATCCGGCGGAAAAATACAAAGAGGAATTTTATCTCGGTCTGCAACGCGGCAGAAATAATACCACGTTATTAAGTGCCATAACGCTGGAAGCCGCATTACAACAACGCTGCCGGGAAAATATTCATCGTTTTATTCATAACATTATTTATGACATACCTGGGAACGCAACTCAGGCAATAGAAAAAATTAAACATATTGGCTCCAGTTCCGGCTGCGACATGCTGTATGGCATGGCCGATGGTTGTGTGCTGAGCCAAACCTACGGAGGGAATTATGTCAGTTAAAATAGTCATTAAACCGAATACCTATTTTGATTCTGTCTCGCTGATGTCTATCTCCACGCGTGCAAATAAACTCGACGGCGTCGAGCAGGCATTTGTGGCGATGGCGACCGAAATGAACAAAGGCGTTCTGAAGAATTTAGGGCTGCTGACGCCGGAGCTGGAGCAGGCGAAAAACGGCGACCTGATGATTGTCATCAACGGCAAAGCGGGCGCAGACAACGAGCAGTTGCTGGTGGAGATTGAAGAACTGTTCAACAGCAAAGCGCAAAGCGGCTCGCATGAAGCGCGTTACGCCACTATTGCCAGCGCCAAAAAGCATATCCCGGAAAGTAACCTGGCAGTGATTTCGGTTAACGGTCTGTTTGCCGCTCGCGAAGCGCGTCAGGCGCTGCAAAACGATCTTAACGTGATGCTGTTTTCCGATAATGTCTCAGTTGAAGATGAACTGGCGCTCAAGCAACTGGCCCACGAAAAAGGGCTGCTGATGATGGGGCCAGACTGCGGCACGGCGATTATCAACGGCGCGGCGCTCTGCTTTGGTAACGCTGTGCGTCGCGGCAACATCGGTATTGTTGGCGCATCCGGCACCGGTAGCCAGGAACTGAGCGTCCGTATTCATGAATTTGGCGGCGGCGTTTCGCAACTGATTGGTACCGGCGGGCGCGACCTGAGCGAGAAAATCGGCGGCCTGATGATGCTCGACGCCATCGGGATGCTGGAAAACGATCCGCAAACTGAAATCATTGTGCTTATCTCCAAACCGCCTGCGCCTGCGGTGGCCCGCAAAGTGCTGGAACGCGCACGTGCCTGCCGCAAGCCGGTGGTAGTCTGCTTCCTCGGTCGTGGCGAAACGCCAGTGGATGAGCAGGGGCTACAGTTTGCCCGCGGCAGTAAAGAGGCGGCATTGAAAGCGGTGATGCTCTCCGGCGTGAAACAGGAACATCTCGAGCTGCATACGCTGAACCAGCCGTTGATTGCTGACGTGCGCGCTCGCCTGCAACCGCAGCAGAAATACATTCGTGGCCTGTTCTGCGGCGGCACGCTGTGTGACGAAACCATGTTCGCGGTGATGGAAAAACACGGCGATGTCTACAGCAACATCCAGCCCGATCCTGAATTCCGCCTGCAAGATATCAACCGCAGCATCAAACACACCTTCCTCGACTTTGGTGATGACGACTTCACCAACGGCAAGCCGCATCCAATGATTGACCCCACCAATCGCATCAGCCGGTTGATCGAAGAAGCGCGTGATCCAGAAGTGGCGGTGATCGTGATGGATTTTGTGCTCGGATTTGGATCGCATGAAGATCCGGTCGGTTCCACCATCGAGGCGATCAAAGAGGCGAAAGCGATCGCCGCTGCCGAAGGCCGCGAGTTGATCATTCTCGCCTATGTGCTGGGTACCGATCTCGATACGCCATCGTTAGCACAACAAAGCCAGATGCTGCTTGATGCCGGGGTGATTCTGGCCAGCAGCAGCACCAATACCGGATTGCTGGCGCGTGAATTTATTTGCAAAGGGGAGGAAGCCTGATGAGTCCGTCACTGTTTAGCCAACCGTTGAACGTTATTAACGTCGGCATCGCCATGTTTAGCGATGACCTGAAAAAGCAGCATGTAGAAGTGACCCAACTCGACTGGACGCCGCCGGGGCAGGGCAATATGCAGGTGGTGCAGGCGCTGGACAACATTGCCGATTCGCCGCTGGCAGACAAAATCGCCGCCGCTAACCAGCAGGCGCTGGAACGCATTATCCAGTCGCATCCGGTGCTGATTGGTTTTGATCAGGCGATTAACGTGGTGCCAGGCATGACGGCGAAAACCATTCTTCACGCCGGGCCACCAGTGACCTGGGAAAAAATGTGCGGCGCTATGAAAGGCGCGGTCACCGGGGCGCTGGTGTTCGAAGGGCTGGCGAAAGATCTCGACGAGGCGGCCGAACTGGCGGCTTCCGGGGAGATCACCTTCTCGCCTTGCCACGAGCATGACTGCGTGGGTTCGATGGCGGGTGTTACCTCTGCCTCGATGTTTATGCACATCGTGAAAAACAAAACCTACGGCAACATCGCTTACACCAATATGAGCGAGCAGATGGCGAAGATTTTGCGTATGGGTGCCAACGATCAGAGCGTGATTGACCGCCTGAACTGGATGCGCGATGTGCAGGGGCCAATGCTGCGTGACGCGATGAAAATTCTCGGTGAGATTGATCTGCGTTTGATGCTGGCGCAGGCGCTGCATATGGGCGATGAGTGTCATAACCGCAATAACGCCGGGACGACGCTGCTGATTCAGGCGCTGACGCCGGGGATTATTCAGGCGGGCTATTCTGTCGAGCAACAGCGCGAAGTGTTTGAGTTTGTCGCCAGCAGCGATTACTTCTCCGGCCCGACGTGGATGGCAATGTGTAAAGCAGCGATGGATGCGGCGCACGGCATTGAATACAGCACCGTGGTGACCACCATGGCGCGTAACGGTGTCGAGTTCGGCCTGCGAGTCAGCGGATTACCGGGGCAGTGGTTTACCGGCCCGGCGCAGCAGGTCATCGGCCCGATGTTTGCCGGTTATAAGCCGGAAGATTCTGGGTTGGATATTGGCGACAGCGCCATCACCGAAACCTACGGCATTGGTGGATTTGCTATGGCGACCGCGCCTGCAATCGTCGCGCTGGTGGGCGGTACGGTGGAAGAGGCTATCGATTTCTCCCGTCAGATGTGCGAAATCACTCTCGGCGAAAACCCCAACGTGACCATTCCGCTGCTCGGTTTTATGGGTGTGCCGACGGCAATCGACATCACCCGCGTGGGTAGCAGTGGCATTCTGCCGGTGATCAACACCGCCATTGCCCATAAAGATGCAGGCGTCGGCATGATTGGCGCGGGCATTGTGCATCCACCATTCGCCTGCTTCGAAAAAGCCATTCTTGGCTGGTGCGAACGTTACGGCGTCTGACCTGCAAAGTGCGCGTTGTCTCTGCCGGATGCGGCGTGAACGCCTTATCCGGCCTACGAGTGGCGCAAGAATCTGTAGGCCTGATAAGCGTAGCGCATCAGGCAATTTGGCGTTGGTCATAACCTCATCACCCTCTGTAGCGGACATAACAATATGAAAGAGCTTGTGGTCGTTGCCATTGGTGGCAACAGCATTATCAAAGATAACACCAGCCAGTCGATTGAGCATCAGGCGGAGGCGGTGAAGGCCGTCGCCGATACGGTGCTGGAAATGCTGGCTTCCGATTACGACATTGTGCTGACCCACGGCAACGGGCCGCAGGTTGGGCTGGATCTACGCCGTGCGGAGATTGCCCACGAGCGCGAAGGGCTGCCCTTAACGCCGCTGGCGAACTGTGTGGCAGATACGCAAGGCGGCATTGGCTACTTGATCCAACAGGCGCTGAACAATCGGCTGGCGCGCCACGGCGAGAAAAAAGCCGTCACTGTGGTGACTCAGGTGGAAGTGGATAAAAACGATCCGGGGTTTGCCCATCCCACCAAGCCCATCGGCGCATTCTTTAGTGACAGCCAGCGTGACGAATTACAAAAGACTAACCCTGACTGGCGTTTTGTTGAAGATGCCGGACGCGGCTATCGCCGCGTGGTCGCCTCGCCGGAACCGAAACGTATTGTCGAAGCACCTGCCATTAAGGCGCTGATCCAACAAGGCTTTGTGGTAATTGGCGCGGGCGGCGGTGGAATTCCGGTGGTGTGCAGTGAAGCGGGGGATTACCAAAGCGTGGACGCGGTTATCGACAAAGATCTCTCTACCGCGCTATTGGCCCGTGAAATTCACGCCGACATTCTGGTGATCACCACTGGCGTCGAAAAAGTGTGTATTCATTTTGGCAAACCGCAGCAGCAGGCGCTGGATCGGGTGGATATTGCCACCATGACCCGCTATATGCAGGAAGGGCATTTCCCGCCAGGCAGCATGTTGCCAAAAATCATCGCCAGCCTGACGTTCCTGGAACAGGGCGGTAAAGAAGTGATTATCACCACGCCGGAATGCCTGCCCGCGGCGCTGCGTGGCGAAACGGGCACTCATATTATTAAAACGTAAGGACGTAAGATGAAAAAAAACAATAGCCGCCGTGAATTTCTGAGCCAGAGCGGTAAGATGGTCACCGCCGCCGCGCTGTTTGGTACCTCTGTGCCATTCGCCCATGCGGAGGTCTCTGGCACAACCCACTGCGACGCGAATAACACCATGAAAATCACTGACCCGCATTACTATCTTGATAACGTGCTGCTGGAAACCGGTTTTGACTACGAAAACGGTGTGGCGGTGCAGACCCGCACGGCGCGCCAGACCGTGGAGATTCAGGACGGTAAAATTGTTGCGCTACATGAGAACAAGCAGCATCCGGACGCCACGCTGCCGCAATATGACGCTGGCGGTAAGCTGATGCTGCCCACTACTCGCGACATGCATATTCATCTCGACAAAACCTTTTACGGCGGACCGTGGCGCTCGCTCAATCGCCCGGCAGGCACCACCATCCAGGACATGATCAAACTCGAGCAGAAAATGCTGCCGGAGTTACAACCGTACACTCAGGAGCGGGCAGAAAAACTGATCGATTTATTGCAGTCGAAAGGCACCACCATTGCCCGCAGCCACTGCAATATCGAACCGGTTTCCGGCCTGAAAAATCTGCAAAATTTGCAGGCGGTGCTGGCGCGACGTCAGGCGGGCTTCGAGTGTGAAATCGTCGCCTTCCCGCAGCACGGTTTGCTGCTGTCGAAATCGGAACCCTTGATGCGTGAAGCAATGCAGGCAGGCGCGCATTACGTCGGCGGGCTGGACCCGACCAGTGTTGATGGCGCGATGGAAAAATCCCTCGACACCATGTTCCAGATTGCGCTGGACTACGACAAAGGCGTCGATATTCATCTGCACGAAACCACTCCGGCGGGCGTGGCAGCCATCAATTATATGGTTGAAACAGTGGAGAAAACGCCGCAGCTAAAAGGCAAGCTGACCATCAGCCACGCCTTTGCGCTGGCTACCCTCAACGAGCAACAAGTAGATGAACTGGCGAACCGGATGGCGGCGCAGCAAATCTCGATCGCCTCGACGGTGCCGATTGGCACGTTGCATATGCCGCTCAAACAGCTGCACGACAAAGGCGTAAAAGTGATGACCGGCACCGACAGCGTTATCGACCACTGGTCGCCTTACGGCCTGGGCGACATGCTGGAAAAAGCCAATCTGTACGCGCAGCTCTATATTCGTCCTAACGAACAGAATTTGTCCCGCTCGCTGTTTTTAGCCACTGGTGATGTATTGCCGCTCAACGAAAAAGGCGAGCGCGTCTGGCCTAAAGCGCAGGATGACGCCAGCTTTGTGCTGGTGGACGCCTCCTGTTCCGCCGAGGCGGTGGCGCGTATCTCGCCGAGAACCGCAACGTTCCATAAAGGGCAACTGGTGTGGGGGAGTGTGGCAGGTTGATACGAATTTGAAACGCCTGCAACGGTGAATAGTAAGAGATTTAAGCCCCAGGGAGTGGGGCGGGAATGGTTTGTTAATGAATGATCCTGAACTTTATAATCTCCCGGCATAATTTCCAGGGGATTATTTGAGAGAAATACACAAAAGTGAGTTTTAACAAAGGTATTTATCAAGCCATAAATGTGACCTGCTTCGGATAAAAAAGATTAAACATAGAAAAACCAATGATCCTCTTGCTGATGGTTATCAACAGTAATTAAGATGTGATTTTTTTCCGTAATCGCGAAAATATTCTCATGACCATAAAAGAAAAAATCTCACAAAAATATCCCCATGCTTCCTTTTGTACTTTTGGCGATTCAGCAGCGTTGGCCGATCACCTCGCAACGTTGATTGCGACTGGTGTTAAAACAGCTTCCTGTGGTTCGCTGGCGGGATGTATTGAAGACAACGCATTTCCGATGATTGGTGAGTATAAGATTGTAGAAAATAGCCGTGGTGAGCCTGTATGTGTTATCAGAGTTATTGGCCTGCATTTACTGCGCTTTTCTGATGTCACCGCGGAGCTTGCCCGTAAGGAAGGTGAAGGTGACCTCAGTCTTGAATATTGGCGCAATGAACACCGTCGTTTTTTCCAGGCAGAAGGATGCTATTCACCCGAAATGGATGTTATCTTTGAAGAATATGCCCTTATTGACATTGTGTAGATAACTATTTTTCTACGCGAAATAAGCTCACAAACATAAAGTATCGCTAATTTTGTTTATTTTGCTATTTTTTACGTGATGATTGTCACACTTATTGTTACTGCCCGTTTTGTCCATATTTATAACCAAATTTTTAATAGCTGCCTGAAATAGGGCTGTTTATTCTGCATAAAAATATTCGAAAATTCTTATTCTCTCCAGCGCGCTAATTTGGGCGAACACTTCCTGACTACCCTGCAATGAGGCTGAAATGATGAATAAACGTTTTGTTATCAATATGGTGTCTTCGCTGTTATTAGGCGCTGCGCTAATTTCTGCGCCGCTCCAGGCCGCGGAAAAAGTCGTGGTGAATATCTCTAAAGTCGATGGTATGCCGTGGTTTAATCGCATGGGCGAAGGTGTGGTCGAGGCGGGTAAAGCCTTTGGTGTTAATGCGTCACAGGTGGGGCCTTCAAGTACTGATGCTCCGCAACAGGTTAAAATCATTGAGGATTTAATCGCCCGTAAGGTTAACGCAATTACTATCGTGCCAAACGATGCCAACGTGCTGGAACCGGTATTCAAAAAAGCGCGAGATGCCGGAATTGTGGTTCTGACCAACGAATCCCCCGGTCAGCCAAGTGCTAACTGGGATATCGAAATCATTGATAACGAAAAATTTGCCGCTGAATATGTTGAACATATGGCGAAACGCATGGGTGGCAAGGGCGGCTATGTGATTTACGTGGGTAGTTTGACCGTGCCGCAGCATAACTTATGGGCTGACTTGCTGGTGAAATACCAGAAAGAGCATTACCCGGATATGCATGAAGTTACCCGCCGCATGCCGGTTGCCGAGAGTGTGGATGACTCACGTCGTACCACACTGGACCTGATGAAAACCTATCCTGACTTGAAAGCGGTTGTCTCCTTTGGTTCAAACGGTCCGATTGGCGCGGGACGTGCGGTGAAAGAGAAACGGGCGAAAAATAAAGTCGCAGTCTATGGCATGATGATCCCTTCACAGGCGGCATCACTGATTAAAAGTGGTGATATCACCGAAGGGATTACTTACGATCCGGCCTCTGCAGGTTACGCACTCGCGGCCGTCGCCAGCACGTTGCTGAAGGGTGAAGAGATCAAACCTGGATTAGAAATGGAGAATCTCGGTAAGGCCGACGTAGATATGGATAAGCGAATTATCCGTTTCCATAAGGTATTACTGGTCAACAAAGACAATATTGACTCACTTTATTAATCCATTTCTTCGGGGCGAAAGCCCCGATTCTTATTGCCAGGGGATGCTATGGAAACCTTCCTTTCCCTTCGTCATATCAACAAAACGTTTCATGCCACGCGAGCGCTGCGCGATGTTTCTCTCGACTTTATGTCGGGTGAGGTGCACTGCCTTGCCGGGCAAAACGGCTGTGGTAAATCGACGTTGATTAAAATTATGTCCGGTGTTTATCGCCCGGATGAGGGGGCGGAAATTACGCTTGGTGGGAAAAACTGGTCAAAGCTGACACCCGCCGCTTCGGTGGCGCAGGGGATTCAGGTGATTTATCAGGACCTCTCTTTATTTCCTAACCTGAGTGTCTGGGAGAATATCGCCGTGAATCACTATCACCACGGACTGTTTGTTAACCGACGTCGTCTGCGTGAGGTGGCGCAGGCGGCAATGACCAGTATTAACGTCACATTGCCACTGGATACGCTCGTTTCTGAGCTTTCAATTGCCCGCTGTCAGCTGGTGGCAATTTGCCGTGCACTGGCGCAGGATGCACGTTTAATCGTGATGGATGAACCAACCGCTTCGCTGACCCATCAGGAAGTGCAAGGGTTATTACAGGTGGTGCATCAATTGCGGGAACGCGGGATCTGCGTGGTCTTCGTCAGTCATCGTCTGGAAGAGGTGATGGAAGTTTCCGACCGTATTTCAGTGTTGAAAGATGGTGAGCTGGTCGGGACCTTTCCGGCTGCAGAGATGACCACAAAACAACTCGGTTTCCTGATGACCGGCCAGGAGTTTGAATATCAGGTGCGAGAGTTGTGGCAGGGAAAATCCAGCACCCCAGTGCTGGAGGTGCGTAATTTAAGTCGTCATGGGGAATATCAAAATATTAACTTGCGGGTGGAAGCGGGCGAAGTGGTGTCGATTGTTGGCCTGCTTGGTGCGGGGCGCACGGAATTATGTCTGAGTCTGTTTGGTATGACCCGACCGGATGCTGGTGAGATCCTCATCAACGGTCAGCCGGTTACACTGCATAGTAACCAGGACGCCATCCGCCACGGTATTGGTTATGTTTCGGAAGATCGCATGTCGCGCGGTTTGGTGATGGCGCAATCTATTGAAGACAACATCATTAGCACTGTTTTTCACAAGGTAAAAGATCGCTTCGGCTTTCTGAGTGAAGCTAAAGTGCGTGACCTGGTGGACAGGCTAATTAAGGCATTGACCATCAAAGTCTCTGACCCACATCTCCCGGTGAATACGCTTTCCGGGGGTAACGCGCAGCGAGTATCGATCGCCAAATGGCTGGCGATTGGGCCACGACTGTTGATTCTCGATAGCCCGACTGTCGGTGTTGATATCGCCAACAAAGCAGGAATATACGGCATTATCAGCGATCTGGCGGCTCATGGCATTGCGGTATTGATGATCTGCGATGAAATTGAAGAAGCGTGGTATCAAAGCCACCGGATTTTGGTAATGCAAAAAGGTCAGCTCACCCATAGCTTCCTGCCTGACAGCAGTTCTCAGGCCAGGATTGCGGAGGTGGTAAATGGCTGAACTGAAAAAACGCCATGAATTCTGGCTGGCATTACTGATTATAGTGCTGTTTGTTGGCCTTGCCTGGCGCAGCGACGAGTTTCTGACATTCGGTAATTTGTACGATCTCGCCAATAACTATGCCATGTTGACTATTCTCGCCTGTGGTTTGTTTGTGGTGTTAATTTCCGGTGGAATTGATATTTCGTTTCCAGCAATGACCATCATTGCGCAATACGGCATGGTGCTGTTGCTACAAAAAATGGGTGGCAACTTTGCTGTCGCGTTTGCCCTGGCGGGCGGCATCGGCATTTTACTTGGCTTAATAAACGCCTTACTGGTTAATCGCCTACGGGTGCCTTCTATCATCATCACCATTTCGACGCTGAATATTTTCTATGGCCTGCTGTTATGGTTGAGTAAAGGTGTGTGGCTGTACGACTTTCCGCCGTGGTTTGAGCAGGGGGTAATGTTGTTCAAGTACACCGATGTTGACGGCTATGACTATGGCCTTGGTCTGCCGCTGATCGCCATGATTACGGTGGTGCTGCTGACAGCGTTTATCATGAATTTCACCAGTGTGGGGCGCAAAATCTATGCCCTTGGTGGGAACCGTGAATCAGCCAGTCGCATCGGCTTTAGCGTGCTGAAACTGCAACTTTTCGTTTACGGCTATATGGGATTGATGTCTGGTGCTGCGGGTGTAGTGCAGTCGTGGACGGTGATGACTGTCGCCCCCGATTCTCTTCTGGGTTATGAGCTGACAGTACTGGCTGCGGTGGTGCTTGGCGGCACTAGTTTGCTCGGCGGGCGCGGTACGTTAACCGGTACTTTGCTCGGCGTGGTGTTGTTGGCAGTGATGCAAAACGGGCTAAATTTATTGGGAGTCTCGTCTTACTGGCAAACATTGATCACAGGCATCATCATCGTTGCCAGCATTAGCGCCACGGCGTGGAGTCAGCATCAGAACCGGAGTCTGCTATGAAAAAATCGTGGCGTAATAACGTTGAGCTTTACTTGATCGGCCTGCTGGTGCTAACTGTTGCCGCCTTCAGCATTACTATGCCGGAGATTTTCTGGTCGATAAGTAATTTCCAGTCCGTCGCTTCGCAAATGCCCGTGCTGGGCATTCTGGCGTTGGCTATGGCGGTGACCATGCTTTGCGGTGGCATTAACTTGTCAATTATTGCCACTGCTAACGCCTGTTCACTGGTGATGGCGTGGGTGGCGACTCAGTATCCACCGGGTATTGCTACGGTTGTCGCTACGCTGCTGGCGGGCGCTGGCGCGGCGGTGATAATCGGTTTATGTAACGGCGTATTGATTGCTGGTATTCGAGTGTCGCCAATTCTTGCAACGCTTGGGATGATGACGTTGCTCAAAGGGGTAAATATTCTGGTGACAGGCGGTAGCGCCATTGCCAATTATCCCTCATGGGTGCTGTGGTTGAATCATGCACAGTGGTTCGGTATTCCGCTACCGATGTGGTTGTTTACCGCAGTGGCGCTGGGGCTGTGGATATTGCTGGAGAAAACGCCGCTCGGTAAATCCATTTATCTGATTGGTTCTAACGAACGAGCAACACTTTACTCCGGTATTAACACGCGTCGGGTGCTGATATGGGTGTATGTCATTTCCGCCTTGCTTTGTGCGGTAGCGGCATTTTTGATGATGTCGAAACTCAACTCGGCTAAGGCCTCTTATGGCGAATCATACTTGCTGGTGTCAATCCTCGCGGCAGTACTCGGCGGGGTTAATCCGGACGGTGGCAGCGGGCGGATAATCGGCATGGTGCTGGCACTATTTCTTCTGCAAATTATTGAAAGCGGTTTCAATATTCTCGGTATAAGCCCCTACCTGACGATGGCCTTATGGGGAACGTTGCTGCTCTGTTTCATTCAGGCTCGCGGCATGTTGGGGCTGGATCGGGTGGTTTAAATATTGGCTATATTCAATGGACGCGTTTTGCCGCGATGACATATCAGGCATCGCCAAATACACATAGCTAATCAGGAGTAAACACAATGAAGATCAAAGCTGTTGGTGCATATTCCGCTAAACAACCGCTGGAACCGATGGATATTACCCGGCGTGAACCGGGACCGCATGATGTCAAAATTGAAATCGCTTACTGTGGCGTGTGCCATTCCGATATTCACCAGGTGCGTTCCGAGTGGGCGGGGACGGTTTACCCCTGCGTGCCGGGTCATGAAATTGTGGGGCGCGTGGTAGCCGTTGGTGAACAGGTAGAAAAATATGCGCCGGGCGATCTGGTCGGTGTCGGCTGCATTGTCGACAGTTGTAAACATTGCGAAGAGTGTGAAGACGGGCTGGAAAACTACTGTGATCACATGACCGGCACCTATAACTCGCCGACGCCGGATGAACCGGGCCATACGCTGGGCGGCTACTCACAACAGATTGTCGTTCACGAGCGATATGTTCTGCGTATTCGTCACCCGCAAGCGCAACTGGCGGCGGTGGCGCCTTTATTGTGTGCAGGGATCACCACGTACTCGCCGCTGCGTCACTGGCAGGCCGGGCCGGGTAAAAAAGTGGGAGTGGTCGGCATTGGCGGTCTGGGGCATATGGGGATAAAGCTGGCCCACGCGATGGGGGCGCATGTAGTGGCGTTTACCACGTCTGAGTCAAAACGCGAAGCGGCAAAAGCCCTTGGGGCCGATGAAGTTGTTAACTCGCGCAATGCCGATGAGATGGCGGCTCATGTGAAGAGTTTCGATTTCATTTTGAATACCGTAGCTGCGCCACATAATCTCGATGATTTTACCACCTTGCTGAAGCGCGATGGCACCATGACCCTGGTTGGTGCGCCTGCGACACCGCATAAATCGCCGGAAGTTTTCAACCTGATCATGAAACGCCGTGCGATAGCCGGTTCTATGATTGGCGGCATTCCAGAAACTCAGGAGATGCTCGATTTTTGCGCCGAACATGGCATCGTGGCTGATATAGAGATGATTCGGGCCGATCAAATTAATGAAGCCTATGAGCGAATGCTACGTGGTGATGTGAAATATCGTTTTGTTATCGATAATCGCACACTAACAGACTGAAAAAATTAATAAATGCTCTATGATTTAACATATTAATTTCGCCCTCCACTTAACTTTTTAGTTAAGAAGGGCGAAATACTATCAAAGTAGCAGTAAAATCTATAACGTAAATTCAAATTGTTAAATTAATTCCCTCCAGTACACAATGCTGCATATATTAGTTATGAGCGATTTCTGATAGTGCCTGGTTTAATCAGGGCTTTATTATCTGCGACGTTTATTTTTATTTAAGAGAGATCGCAATGATACCATTAAAAGCGCCGCACAATAATTTGTTGCTATATACGAAACAAAGCGTACACAATACGTTTAAAAACAATCAGTTACCTGAAGATATCAGAAGTACACTGGTTTCTTGTGTCGATATATTCAAGGTTTT
This sequence comes from Escherichia sp. HH26CH, assembly GCF_009820205.1. NCBI lineage: Bacteria > Pseudomonadati > Pseudomonadota > Gammaproteobacteria > Enterobacterales > Enterobacteriaceae > Escherichia > Escherichia sp. HH26CH. Next base: position 123,366 of record NZ_VNXM01000039.1, on the reverse strand, counting down.
GATTAAACAATACTATGATTATCCTTATGATTGTCGTGATGATTTAGTCGATGATGATAAACTCATTTATCTCATGGCTGCCGTACGAGATTGCGAGTGGGCAGCCGACAATGCGCTTACCATAAATGTGCAGTTTAATGATTTCCCTGGAGTTTATGACTGGGTGGATTACCCTGATTACCCGATTAAGTTTGTTTTTCGGATACTTGAAAATCAAAAAGGGACCGTTTGGGTATATGATCAGGATGACGTGTTTCTTGATATTAAAGAGAATATCCATGCCGGACGCTTCACCGGACTTAAGAAATTAGTGCAGTTTATCGATTCAGTACGAACAGATTGCAAATGCATTCTTCTTGAGCACCATATGCCTTTGTTGAGACTTTTCCGTGAAGGGAAAGAATGTGAGCATGTAGAAAAATGGCTTCGCGAAATGTCGCGCATTCCGGATGCAGACGCACCTATTAAGCAGGCGCTTGCGTATGAATTATTATTGCACTTAAAAAATATTTACCCTGTTTTTCCTGAATCGCTAGTGATGTTATTGCTCTCCGTTCTGAACGTGAAAACATACAGAGATGATGCACGATTAAATCAATGGGTATCTAATAGAGTGCAGGAATTAGGTGACAAATATTATCCTGTAAATAAGCACGTTAAAATACGCTACACTCTTTAGTTTAGAAACTTTTCCATCTCCAATTTGTTATTCCATCAGAGAGTGAATCGCAAAGCGGGTAATCATTTCATCTGCTTATCTCTACGTCAAATGGCATTTACCCTCCTTTTTCGCCGATATTTTGTTGTGATCGGCGTCATGTTGCTTAAAAAGTGAACTTGTGCGAGTGTTTTATGAATGTGTTGGTTGACATTCATATGAAAAAAATCATAATTCCATCATGTTTGTGTGGGGTCTTTTCTGTATCTTACGCATCGCACTCAAGCCTGACAGACAATATGCTGTAAGGCTTATATCACAAACCGCCATTAGCTCATCAGGAAGAGCAGACGACAACCAGGATTGTTGTATGGTACGGGGTTCGAGGCCTCGATGGCGGTCCAATTTTTCAAAACTCTTCTGAATCAGATCCTCTTATTATCATCCTTGCAGAGTGGATGGAGCATTGCCAGCTACTCACTGAAGCAGACAAATGAAAAAAGCCCACACAGGGGAGAGTGGGCTGAAATGGGAAGCTAAAGACTCAAGTAAACTTATCGGAAATAAGGACCACGCATTACGGGGGATATCATCGCCGATGAGCGGGATTCGGCAAATCAGGTTGATTACGTAGAGAGTAAATTATCTGCTCACCGCTGCGTTACTCCTTCGTAAATCAGGCGTAGCGCGAATACACCAATAATTGCACCAATAACCCGACTGGCAACGCGTTGCATACGCCCATAAGCACGACGCACAGCGGGCAAAGAAAACGCCTGACTAAGAAAGACTCGCCAGATAATTGATGCGAACACAATTCCCGCCCAGGCCATTAAACGTGCCCAAGTTGGTGTTTCAGCATTTAACGTTACTGAGAAAATACTGATAAAAAATAAAACGGTCTGTGGATTAGAGAGATCGGTAATTAATCCACGGCGAAAAAAGACATACCAGGGGGCGCTAATCGGTTGTTGTAGTGTGCTTATTTGCGGTGTTGACTGGCGGCGCATGCTGCACCACGCAAACCATAAGAGATAAGCGCCGCCGACGATTCTAATAAGCGAAAAAATCTCCTCACACTGCGTAATGAGTGTCGCAAGACCATACAAACCCAACCCGGAATAAAACGCATCGCCCAGCGCCACGCCCAACCCGGTCAGCACTCCTGCGCGTCGACCGGAAGCCAGGCTGGTTTGCACCACCACAAAAAGATTGGCTCCCGGATTAAAAAAAGTCATCACGAACAGTCCTACGGTCAGGTAAACGGCGTGCAAGGGATCCATGTGATTTCATCCATAAATAAGTGAAGTAACTTCATCATATTTCTACAAAAAGTAATCGGATGCGAGAGAGATCACAAAGTGTCTTATTTCCGGTTACTGGCGTTTATGCCCTGACTGAACTAATTATTAATCAACCCAATAATATGGGTGGGTGATAGTTTGATAACAACTCTGGAGCCGTAATATGAAAATAATCTCTAAAATGTTAATCGGTGCGTTAGCGTTTGCCGTTACCAACGTTTATGCCGCAGAATTAATGACCAAAGCGGAATTTGAAAAAGTTGCATCGCAATATGAAAAAATAGGTGATATTTCAACCAGTAATGAAATGTCGACTGCAGATGCGAAAGAAGATCTGATCAAAAAAGCGGATGAAAAAGGGGCAGATGTGTTGGTGCTGACCTCTGGTCAAACTGACAATAAGATCCACGGCACGGCAAATATTTATAAGAAGAAATAATTCTGCACCCCATGTAAACATGCCCGATGCGTAAGTATATCGGTGATCATCTATTGAAATTTATGCCGGATAAAGCGTTAGCGCTGCATTCGGCATTTCAGTTTTTCAGCCGCCGCCAGAATGTCGTTCGGCTGATACCTAAATAATTGGCCGCGGCAGTTTTATCGCCATTAAATTTCTCCAGTGCCTGTTGTGGCGTCAGTAAGCGTGGAGCGGGAGTTTCCGCCGACTCGCGCGCCAGTTCCGGCAGTAGCAACTGCAAAAATTGCGGCGTTAAATCCGGCGTCGGTTCCACACTTAAAAATAGCGCCAGTCGTTCCATCATATTGCGCAGTTCACGAATATTTCCCGGCCAGTCGTAGCGCAACAGCACAGTTTCACTTGCCTGTAATCCCTGACGTAACACGGAAGAAAACGGCGCAGTAAGTGCCGCCAGTGACACTTTCAAAAAGCTTTCCGCCAGCGGCAGAATATCTGCCACCCGCTCACGCAGTGGTGGCAGTTGCAGGCGTAAAATGCTCAGCCGATAAAACAGGTCACGGCGAAACTGCCCTTGCCGCATATCTTCTTCCAGATTGCAGTGAGTGGCGCTAATAACCCGCACATCCACCGGAACAGGCTGATGCCCGCCGACGCGGGTGACCTCTTTTTCTTCCAGCACCCGCAGTAGCCGGGTCTGCAACGGCAGCGGCATTTCACCAATCTCGTCCAGAAACAGCGTACCGCCGTGGGCAATTTCGAACAGCCCGGCGCGGCCTCCGCGTCGCGAGCCGGTAAACGCCCCTTCCTCATAGCCAAACAGTTCCGCCTCCAGCAGCGATTCGGCAATCGCCCCACAGTTGACGGCAACAAACGGATGTGACTTTTTGCCCCGTCGTGCATCGTGGCGGGCAAAGTATTCCCGATGAATCGCCTGGGCCGCCAGCTCTTTGCCCGTCCCCGTTTCCCCTTCAATCAACACCGCCGCACTGGAGCGGGCATACAGCAAAATAGTCTGCCGTACCTGTTCCATCTGTGGTGATTGACCGAGCATATCGCCCAGCACGTAACGAGTACGCAGGGCGTTGCGGGTGGCATCGTGAGTATTATGGCGTAACGACATGCGCGTCATATCCAGCGCATCGCTAAATGCCTGGCGCACGGTGGCGGCAGAATAGATAAAAATTCCGGTCATTCCGGCTTCTTCCGCCAGATCGGTAATCAGCCCCGCGCCGACCACCGCTTCGGTGCCGTTGGCTTTTAGCTCGTTAATCTGCCCACGTGCGTCTTCTTCGGTAATGTAGCTACGTTGGTCGAGGCGCAAATTAAAGGTTTTTTGAAACGCTATCAGTGCCGGAATGGTTTCCTGATAGGTGATAACGCCGATAGAAGAGGTGAGTTTTCCGGCTTTTGCCAGTGCCTGTAACACATCGTAGCCACTCGGTTTTATCAGAATCACCGGTACCGACAGGCGGCTTTTCAGGTACGCACCGTTAGAGCCAGCGGCAATGATGGCGTCGCAGCGTTCGCTGGCCAGTTTTTTGCGGATGTAGGTCACTGCTTTTTCAAAGCCAAGCTGGATAGGAGTAATGTTTGCCAGGTGATCAAACTCGAGGCTGATATCGCGAAATAGCTCGAACAGCCGCGTTACAGATACCGTCCAGATAACCGGTTTGTCGTCATTCAGCCGTGGTGGATGTGCCATAGCGCACCGCAAAGTTAAGAAACCGAATATTGGGTTTAGTCTTGTTTCATAATTGTTGCAATGAAACGCAGTGAAACATTGCCTGAAACGTTAACTGAAACGCATATTTGCGGATTACTTCATGGCTTTATCTATAACAAATTGAAATAAAACATTTAATTTCATCCAAGTAATTGTGGCACACCCCTTGCTTTGTGTTTATCAACGCAGATAACAAGTTGATAACAAAGGATGGGCTATGTCTCTACACTCTCCAGGTAAAGCGTTTCGCGCTGCACTGTCTAAAGAAAATCCATTGCAGATTGTCGGCACCATTAACGCCAACCATGCGCTGCTGGCGCAGCGTGCCGGATATCAGGCGATTTATCTCTCCGGCGGTGGTGTGGCGGCAGGTTCGCTGGGGTTGCCGGATCTCGGTATTTCTACTCTTGATGATGTGCTGACTGATATTCGTCGTATCACTGACGTCTGCTCGCTGCCGCTGCTGGTGGATGCGGATATCGGTTTTGGCTCTTCGGCCTTTAACGTTGCCCGCACCGTGAAATCGATGATTAAAGCCGGTGCGGCGGGCTTACATATTGAAGATCAGGTTGGAGCAAAACGCTGCGGACATCGTCCGAACAAAGCGATCGTTTCAAAAGAAGAAATGGTGGATCGGATCCGCGCGGCGGTGGATGCGAAAACCGATCCTGATTTTGTGATCATGGCGCGCACCGATGCGCTGGCGGTTGAAGGGCTGGATGCGGCGATCGAGCGTGCGCAGGCCTATGTTGAAGCGGGTGCCGAGATGTTGTTCCCGGAAGCAATTACCGAACTCGCCATGTACCGCCAGTTTGCCGATGCGGTGCAGGTGCCGATCCTTGCCAACATTACTGAATTTGGTGCCACGCCGCTGTTTACCACCGACGAATTACGCAGCGCCCATGTCGCAATGGCGCTGTATCCCCTTTCTGCTTTCCGCGCAATGAACCGCGCCGCTGAACATGTCTACAACGTCCTGCGCCAGGAAGGCACGCAGAAAAGCGTCATCGACACCATGCAGACCCGCAACGAGCTGTATGAAAGCATTAACTACTACCAGTACGAAGAAAAGCTCGACGACCTGTTTGCCCGTAGCCAGACGAAATAAAAAACGCCCTTTGGTTGTATTCGACAACCGATGCCTGATGCGCCGCTGACGCGACTTATCAGGCCTACGGGGTGCACTGAACTGTAGGTCGGATAAGACGCATGACGTCGCATCCGACAACCGATGCCTGATGCGTCGCTGACGCGGCTTATCAGGCCTACGGGATGAACTGAACTGTAGGTCGGATAAGACGCATAGCGTCGCATCCGACAACATTCTCGACCCTACAAATGATAACAATGACGAGGACAACATGAGCGACACAACGATCCTGCAAAACAGTACCCATGTCATTAAACCGAAAAAATCTGTGGCACTTTCTGGCGTTCCTGCGGGCAATACGGCGCTCTGCACCGTGGGTAAAAGTGGCAATGACCTGCATTACCGTGGCTACGATATTCTTGATCTGGCGGAACATTGCGAATTTGAAGAAGTGGCGCATCTGCTGATCCACGGCAAACTGCCGACCCGTGACGAACTCGCCGCCTACAAAACAAAACTGAAAGCCCTGCGCGGTTTACCGGCTAACGTGCGTACCGTGCTGGAAGCCTTACCGGCGGCGTCACACCCGATGGATGTTATGCGCACCGGCGTTTCCGCGCTCGGCTGCACGCTGCCAGAAAAAGAGGGGCATACCGTCTCTGGCGCGCGGGATATTGCCGACAAATTATTAGCGTCGCTGAGCTCGATTCTTCTCTACTGGTATCACTACAGCCACAACGGCGAACGCATCCAGCCGGAAACCGATGACGATTCCATCGGCGGTCACTTCCTGCATTTGCTGCACGGCGAAAAGCCGTCGCAAAGCTGGGAAAAGGCGATGCATATTTCGCTGGTGCTGTACGCCGAACACGAGTTTAACGCCTCCACCTTTACCAGCCGGGTGATTGCGGGCACCGGCTCTGACATGTATTCAGCGATTATCGGCGCGATTGGCGCACTGCGCGGGCCGAAACACGGCGGGGCGAATGAAGTGTCGCTGGAGATCCAGCAACGCTACGAAACGCCGGACGAAGCCGAAGCCGATATCCGCAAGCGGGTTGAAAACAAAGAAGTGGTCATTGGTTTTGGGCATCCGGTTTATACCATCGCCGACCCGCGTCATCAGGTGATCAAACGTGTGGCGAAGCAGCTCTCGCAGGAAGGCGGCTCGCTGAAGATGTACAACATCGCCGATCGTCTGGAAACGGTGATGTGGGAGAGCAAAAAGATGTTCCCCAATCTCGACTGGTTCTCCGCTGTTTCCTACAACATGATGGGCGTTCCCACCGAGATGTTCACGCCACTGTTTGTTATCGCCCGCGTCACCGGCTGGGCGGCGCACATTATCGAACAACGTCAGGACAACAAAATTATCCGTCCTTCCGCCAATTATGTTGGCCCTGAAGACCGCCAGTTTGTCGCGCTGGATAAGCGCCAGTAAACCTCTACGAATAACAAGAAGGAAACGTACCCAATGTCAGCTCAAATCAACAACATCCGCCCGGAATTCGACCGCGAAATTATTGATATTGTCGATTACGTCATGAACTACGAAATCAGCTCCAGAGTGGCCTACGACACCGCCCATTACTGCCTGCTCGACACCCTTGGCTGCGGTCTGGAAGCTCTCGAATACCCGGCCTGTAAAAAACTGCTGGGGCCAATTGTCCCCGGCACCGTCGTACCTAACGGCGTACGCGTCCCCGGAACCCAGTTCCAGCTCGATCCCGTCCAGGCGGCATTTAACATCGGCGCGATGATTCGCTGGCTCGATTTCAACGATACCTGGCTGGCGGCGGAGTGGGGCCATCCTTCCGACAACCTCGGCGGCATTCTGGCAACGGCAGACTGGCTTTCACGCAACGCGGTCGCCAGCGGCAAAGCGCCGTTGACCATGAAACAGGTGCTGACCGCAATGATTAAAGCCCATGAAATTCAGGGCTGCATCGCGCTGGAAAACTCCTTTAATCGCGTCGGCCTTGACCACGTTCTGTTAGTGAAAGTGGCTTCCACCGCCGTGGTCGCCGAAATGCTTGGCCTGACCCGCGAGGAAATTCTCAACGCCATTTCGCTGGCATGGGTAGACGGACAGTCGCTGCGCACCTATCGCCATGCGCCGAACACCGGCACGCGTAAATCCTGGGCGGCGGGCGATGCCACTTCCCGCGCGGTACGTCTGGCACTGATGGCGAAAACGGGCGAAATGGGTTACCCGTCAGCCCTGACCGCGCCGGTATGGGGCTTCTACGACGTCTCCTTTAAAGGTGAATCGTTCCGCTTCCAGCGTCCGTACGGTTCTTACGTCATGGAGAATGTGCTGTTCAAAATCTCCTTCCCGGCGGAGTTCCACTCCCAGACGGCAGTTGAAGCGGCGATGACGCTCTATGAACAGATGCAGGCAGCAGGCAAAACGGCGGCAGATATCGAAAAAGTGACCATTCGCACCCACGAAGCCTGTATTCGCATCATCGACAAAAAAGGGCCGCTCAATAACCCGGCTGACCGCGACCACTGCATTCAGTATATGGTGGCGATCCCACTGCTGTTCGGGCGCTTAACGGCAGCAGATTACGAAGACAACGTCGCGCAAGATAAACGCATCGACGCCCTGCGCGAGAAGATCAATTGCTTTGAAGATCCGGCATTTACCGCTGACTACCACGACCCGGAAAAACGCGCCATCGCCAATGCCATTACCCTTGAGTTTACCGACGGTACGCGATTTGAAGAAGTGGTGGTGGAGTACCCAATTGGTCATGCTCGCCGCCGTCAGGATGGCATTCCGAAGCTGGTGGATAAATTCAAAATCAATCTCGCGCGCCAGTTCCCGACTCGACAGCAGCAGCGCATTCTGGACGTTTCTCTCGACAGAGCTCGCCTGGAACAGATGCCGGTCAATGAGTATCTCGACCTGTACGTCATTTAAGTAAACGGCGGTAAGGCGTAAGTTCAACAGGAGAGCATTATGTCTTTTAGCGAATTTTATCAGCGTTCGATTAACGAACCGGAGCAATTCTGGGCCGAGCAGGCCCGGCGTATTGACTGGCAGACGCCCTTTACGCAAACGCTCGATCACAGCAATCCGCCGTTTGCCCGTTGGTTTTGTGAAGGCCGAACCAATTTGTGTCATAACGCCATCGACCGCTGGCTGGAGAAACAGCCAGAGGCGCTGGCATTAATTGCCGTCTCTTCGGAAACAGAAGAAGAGCGCACCTTTACCTTTCGCCAGTTGCATGACGAAGTGAACGCGGTGGCGTCAATGCTGCGCTCGCTGGGCGTACGGCGTGGCGATCGGGTGCTGGTGTATATGCCGATGATTGCCGAAGCGCATATTACCCTGCTGGCCTGCGCGCGCATTGGCGCTATTCACTCGGTAGTGTTTGGTGGATTTGCCTCGCACAGCGTGGCTGCGCGGATTGATGACGCTAAACCGGTGCTGGTTGTCTCGGCAGATGCCGGAGCGCGCGGTGGCAAAATCATTCCTTATAAAAAATTGCTCGACGATGCGATAAGTCAGGCGCAGCATCAGCCGCGCCACGTTTTGCTGGTGGATCGCGGGCTGGCGAAAATGGCGCGCGTTACCGGACGGGATGTCGATTTCGCGTCATTGCGCCATCAGCACATCGGCGCGCGGGTGCCGGTGGCGTGGCTGGAATCCAACGAAACCTCCTGCATTCTCTACACCTCCGGCACGACCGGCAAACCAAAAGGTGTACAGCGTGACGTCGGCGGTTATGCGGTGGCGCTGGCGACCTCAATGGACACCATTTTTGGTGGCAAAGCGGGCGGTGTGTTCTTCTGTGCGTCGGATATCGGCTGGGTAGTTGGGCATTCGTATATCGTCTACGCGCCGCTGCTGGCGGGGATGGCGACTATCGTTTACGAAGGATTGCCGACTTATCCTGACTGCGGTGTGTGGTGGAAAATCGTCGAGAAATATCAGGTTAGCCGGATGTTCTCAGCGCCAACCGCCATTCGCGTGCTGAAAAAATTCCCTACCGCTGAAATTCGCAAACACGATCTCTCGTCGCTGGAAGTGCTCTATCTGGCGGGAGAACCGCTGGATGAGCCGACTGCCAGTTGGGTGAGCAATACGCTGGATGTGCCGGTCATCGACAACTACTGGCAGACTGAATCCGGCTGGCCGATTATGGCGATTGCTCGTGGTCTGGACGACAGGCCGACACGTCTGGGAAGCCCCGGCGTGCCGATGTATGGCTACAACGTGCAGTTGCTCAATGAAGTCACCGGCGAACCGTGCGGCGTCAACGAGAAAGGGATGCTGGTGGTGGAAGGGCCATTGCCGCCGGGGTGTATTCAAACCATCTGGGGCGACGACGACCGTTTTGTGAAGACGTACTGGTCGCTGTTTTCCCGTCCGGTGTACGCCACCTTTGACTGGGGCATCCGCGATGCTGACGGTTATCACTTTATTCTCGGGCGCACTGACGATGTGATTAATGTTGCCGGGCATCGGCTTGGCACACGCGAGATTGAAGAGAGTATCTCCAGTCATCCGGGCGTTGCTGAAGTGGCGGTGGTTGGGGTGAAAGATGCGCTGAAAGGGCAGGTGGCAGTGGCGTTTGTCATTCCGAAAGAGAGCGACAGTCTGGAAGATCGTGATGTGGCGCATTCGCAAGAGAAGGCGATTATGGCGCTGGTGGACAGCCAGATTGGCAACTTTGGCCGCCCGGCGCACGTCTGGTTTGTCTCGCAATTGCCAAAAACGCGATCCGGAAAAATGCTGCGCCGCACGATCCAGGCGATTTGTGAAGGACGCGATCCGGGAGATCTGACGACCATTGATGATCCTGCGTCGTTGGATCAGATCCGCCAGGCGATGGAAGAGTAAGGTATTGTCGGATGTGTCGTGTGGCGCGTCCGACACCGTGCGCAGATGCCTGATGCGACGCTGACGCGTCTTATCATGCCTACAGGCCTGAACCGCAGGTCGGATAAGGCGCACGCGGCGCATCCGACAGCTATGCGTAGATGCCTGATGCAACGCAGGCGCGTCTTATCATGCCTACAGGCCTGAACCGTAGGTCGGATAAGGCGCACGCGGCGCATCCGACACCGTGCGCAGATGCCTGATGCGACGCTGACGCGTCTTATCATGCCTACAGGCCTGAACCGTAGGTCGGATAAGGCGCACGCGCCGCATCCGACACTGTGCGCAGATGCCTGATGCGAGGCAGGCGTGTCTTATCATGCGTACCCATTTTTTCTCAAATAAGTTTTTATCCACTTTTCCGCATTCATCCATATAAAAAATATATCCCCTCCACGAAAACGATTGCTTTTTATCTTCAGATGAATAGAATGCGGCGGATTTTTTGGGTTTCAAACAGCAAAAAGGGGGAATTTCGTGTCGCAAGATAACAACTTTAGCCAGGGGCCAGTCCCGCAGTCGGCGCGGAAAGGGGTATTGGCATTGACGTTCGTCATGCTGGGATTAACCTTCTTTTCCGCCAGTATGTGGACCGGCGGCACTCTCGGAACCGGTCTTAGCTATCATGATTTCTTCCTCGCAGTCCTCATCGGTAATCTTCTCCTCGGTATTTACACTTCATTTCTTGGTTACATTGGCGCAAAAACCGGCCTGACCACCCATCTTCTTGCTCGCTTCTCGTTTGGTGTTAAAGGCTCATGGCTGCCTTCACTGCTGCTGGGCGGCACTCAGGTCGGCTGGTTCGGTGTTGGCGTGGCGATGTTTGCTATTCCGGTGGGCAAGGCAACCGGGCTGGATATTAATTTGCTGATTGCCGTTTCCGGTTTACTGATGACCGTCACCGTCTTCTTTGGCATTTCGGCGCTGACGGTACTTTCGGTGATTGCGGTTCCGGCGATTGCCTGCCTTGGCGGTTATTCCGTATGGCTGGCCGTTAACGGCATGGGCGGCCTGGAGGCATTAAAAGCGGTCGTTCCCGCACAACCGCTAGATTTCAATGTCGCACTGGCGCTGGTTGTGGGGTCATTTATCAGTGCGGGCACGCTCACCGCTGACTTTGTCCGGTTTGGTCGTAATGCCAAACTGGCGGTGCTGGTGGCGATGGTGGCCTTTTTCCTCGGCAACTCGTTGATGTTTATTTTCGGTGCAGCGGGCGCGGCGGCACTGGGGATGGCGGATATCTCTGATGTGATGATTGCTCAGGGCCTGCTGCTGCCCGCGATTGTGGTGCTGGGGTTGAATATCTGGACCACCAACGATAACGCGCTCTATGCGTCGGGTTTAGGTTTCGCCAATATTACCGGTATGTCGAGCAAAACTCTTTCAGTAATCAACGGTGTTATCGGCACGGTCTGCGCACTATGGCTGTATAACAATTTTGTCGGCTGGCTAACCTTCCTTTCGGCTGCTATTCCTCCGGTGGGTGGCGTGATCATCGCCGACTATCTGATGAACCGTCGCCGCTATGAGCACTTTGCGACCACGCGTATGATGAGTGTCAATTGGGTGGCGATTCTGGCGGTCGCACTGGGGATTGCCGCAGGCCACTGGTTACCGGGTATTGTTCCGGTCAACGCGGTATTAGGTGGCGCGCTGAGCTATCTGATCCTTAACCCGATTTTGAATCGCAAAACGACAGCTGCAATGACGCATGTGGAGGCTAACAGTGTCGAATAACGCTTTACAGACAATTATTAACGCCCGGTTACCCGGCAAAGAGGGGCTATGGCAGATTCATCTGCAGGACGGAAAAATCAGCGCCATTGATGCGCAATCCGGCGTGATGCCCGTAACAGAAAACAGCCTGGATGCCGAGCAAGGTTTAGTTTTACCGCCGTTTGTGGAGCCGCATATTCACCTGGATACCACGCAAACCGCCGGGCAACCGAACTGGAATCAGTCCGGCACGCTGTTTGAAGGCATTGAACGCTGGGCCGAACGCAAAGCGTTATTAACCCATGACGATGTGAAACAACGCGCCTGGCAAACGCTGAAATGGCAGATTGCCAACGGTATTCAGCATGTGCGTACCCATGTCGATGTTTCGGATGCAACCCTGACTGCGCTAAAAGCGATGCTGGAAGTGAAGCAGGAAGTCGCACCGTGGATTGATCTGCAAATCGTCGCCTTCCCGCAGGAAGGGATTTTGTCGTATCCCAACGGTGAAGCGTTACTGGAAGAGGCGTTACGCTTAGGGGCTGACGTAGTGGGGGCGATTCCGCATTTTGAATTTACCCGTGAATATGGCGTGGAGTCGCTGCATAAAACCTTCGCCCTGGCGCAAAAATACGACCGTCTCATCGATGTTCACTGTGATGAGATCGATGACGAACAGTCGCGCTTTGTCGAAACCGTTGCCGCCCTGGCTCACCGTGAAGGCATGGGCGCGCGAGTCACCGCCAGCCACACCACGGCAATGCACTCCTATAACGGGGCGTATACCTCGCGCCTGTTCCGTTTGCTGAAAATGTCCGGTATTAACTTTGTCGCCAACCCGCTGGTCAATATTCATCTACAAGGGCGTTTCGATACGTATCCAAAACGTCGCGGTATTACGCGTGTTAAAGAGATGCTGGAGTCCGGCATTAACGTCTGTTTTGGTCACGATGATGTCTTCGATCCGTGGTATCCGCTGGGAACGGCGAATATGCTGCAAGTGCTGCATATGGGGCTGCATGTTTGTCAGTTGATGGGCTACGGGCAGATTAACGACGGCCTGAATTTAATCACCCACCATAGCGCCAGGACGTTGAATTTGCAGGATTACGGCATTGCCGCCGGAAACAGCGCCAACCTGATTATCCTGCCGGCTGAAAATGGATTTGATGCGCTGCGCCGTCAGGTTCCGGTACGTTATTCGGTACGTGGCGGCAAGGTGATTGCCACCACGCAACCGGCACAAACCACCGTGTATCTGGAGCAGCCGGAAGCCATCGATTACAAACGGTAATCGGCTGGGTTGCAGCGAGCGTAGTTTATGCCGGATGCGGCGTGAACGCCTTGCACTGAACTCGTAGGCCTGATAAGCGTCGCGCATCAGGCAATTCCAGCCGCTGACCTGTGTCAGCGGCTACCGTGATTCATTCCCGCCAACAACCGCACATTCATCCAACGCCATTTGCAAAAATGCCTTTGCGGCGGCTGTCTGCCCGCTATTTTTCCGCCGCAACAAAACCGCCGTTCTCTCCAGTAACTGTGGGGCAAGGGATATAGCTTTAAGCCCGTCATGTTGTGTGGCAATCGCTGCTGGCAACAATGTGGAAAGGGAAGTGCGGCGAATCAGTGCCAGAACTGCGCTAATTGAGTTCGCCTCTATCACCACCTGTGGATGTAGCCCCGCTTTCTCGCAGTAGTGGTCAATTTGCTCTCTGGTGGCAAATTCCGCGCTGAGCAGTACCAGTTTTTCATCATGCAAGCGACTCAACGCCACCTGTTCATGGGCTACCAGTGGATGATGTTGCGCCACGACTAACGCTAAACTTTCTGTCAGTAAAGGTATTGCCTCCAGTTCCGGCGAATGCACCGGCGCGAAGGCAATCCCAACATCCAGCTCGTCGCGGCAAAGCAGATCTTCGATTTTCTCCTGTGACATTTCCTGTAGCTGGAGCGTGATGCCGGGATAACGCGCATAGAAATCCGCCATTAAAGGGCCGATAAAGTAGCTCGTGAAGGTGGGGGTGACGGCGATGCGCAGCGATCCTCGCGTCAAATCGGCAACATCATGAATCGCCCGTTTACCCGCCCCCAGTTCCTGTAACGCACGGCTGGCGTACTGTCGCCAGACTTCTCCCGCATCGGTGAGACGAATCGTTCGCCCGCTACGGTCAAACAGCGGTACGCCCAAACTCTCTTCTAACTGGCGAATCTGCTGGGAAAGCGCAGGTTGGGAGATATGCAACGCACTGGCGGCACGGGTGAAGCTGCCATGTTCAGCCACGGCAAGAAAGTAATTGATATGTCGAGAGAGCATTCGCCAACCTATAAGTAAATCCAATAGAACTCATCATAAATGAGTCTTTAACCTTATGGCAATCGGCGAGTAGTCTGCCTCTCATTCCAGAGACAGACAGAGGTTAACGGTGAAAGAGATTATTGATGGATTCCTTAAATTCCAGCGCGAGGCATTTCCTGAGCGGGAAGCCTTGTTTAAACAGCTGGCGACACAGCAAAGCCCGCGCACACTTTTTATCTCCTGCTCCGACAGCCGTCTGGTCCCTGAGCTGGTGACGCAACGCGAACCTGGCGATCTGTTCGTGATTCGCAACGCGGGCAATATCGTCCCTTCCTACGGACCGGAACCTGGTGGCGTTTCTGCTTCGGTGGAGTATGCCGTCGCTGCGCTTCGGGTATCTGACATTGTGATTTGCGGTCATTCCAACTGTGGCGCGATGACTGCCATTGCCAGCTGTCAGTGCATGGACCATATGCCTGCTGTTTCCCACTGGCTGCGTTATGCCGATTCAGCCCGCGTCGTTAATGAGGCGCGCCCGCATTCCGATTTAGCGTCAAAAGCTGCGGCGATGGTACGTGAAAACGTCATTGCTCAGTTGGCTAATTTGCAAACTCATCCATCGGTGCGCCTGGCGCTCGAAGAGGGGCGGATCGCCCTGCACGGCTGGGTCTACGACATTGAAAGCGGCAGTATCGCAGCCTTTGACGGCGCAACCCGCCAGTTTGTGTCACTGGCAGCTAATCCTTGCGTTTGTGCCATACCGCTACGCCAGCCGACCGCAGCGTAACCTTATTTTTAAACCATCAGGAGATTCACCATGATTCAGTCGCAAATTAACCGCAATATTCGTCTTGATCTTGCCGATGCCATTTTGCTCAGCAAAGCTAAAAAAGATCTCTCATTTGCCGAGATTGCCGACGGCACCGGTCTGGCAGAAGCCTTTGTGACCGCGGCTTTGCTGGGGCAGCAGGCGCTTCCTGCCGACGCTGCCCGCCTGGTCGGGGAGAAGCTGGAGCTCGACGAAGACGCCATTTTACTGTTGCAGATGATTCCACTGCGTGGCTGCATTGATGACCGTGTTCCAACCGACCCAACGATGTACCGTTTCTATGAAATGTTGCAGGTGTACGGCACAACCCTGAAAGCGTTGGTTCATGAGAAGTTTGGCGATGGCATTATCAGCGCGATTAACTTCAAACTCGACGTTAAGAAAGTGGCGGATCCGGAAGGTGGCGAACGCGCGGTCATCACCTTAGATGGCAAATATCTGCCGACCAAACCGTTCTGACAACCATGCGCGACCATCAAAAGACGTTCACGATACTGCTGGTTCTGGTGCTGATTGGTCTTAATATGCGACCACTGCTCACCTCCGTCGGGCCACTGCTACCGCAATTGCGCCAGGCGAGCGGAATGAGCTTTAGCGTGGCTGCCCTGTTGACGGCTCTGCCGGTGGTCACCATGGGCGGGCTGGCGCTGGCCGGAAGCTGGCTTCATCAGCATGTCAGCGAACGTCGCAGCGTCGCCATCAGTTTGTTGCTGATTGCCGTCGGTGCATTGATGCGTGAGCTTTACCCTCAAAGTGTGCTGCTGCTTAGCAGCGCACTGCTCGGTGGAGTGGGGATCGGCATCATTCAGGCGGTGATGCCTTCGGTGATTAAACGTCGGTTTCAGCAGCGCACGCCACTGGTGATGGGGCTGTGGTCTGCGGCTCTGATGGGCGGCGGTGGACTTGGTGCCGCCCTGACGCCCTGGTTAGTTCAACACAGCGAGATTTGGTTCCAGACTCTCGCCTGGTGGGCGCTGCCTGCCATTATTGCGCTCTTTGCCTGGTGGTGGCAAAGCTCCCGCGAGGTCGTATCTTCCCACAAGACAACAACCACTCCGGTTCGCGTAGTCTTCACTCCCCGCGCCTGGACGCTGGGTGTTTACTTCGGTCTGATTAACGGGGGTTACGCCAGTCTGATTGCCTGGTTACCCGCCTTCTATATTGAGATTGGTGCCAGCGCGCAGTACAGCGGTTCCTTGCTGGCATTGATGACGCTTGGGCAAGCCGCAGGAGCTTTGCTGATGCCAGCTATGGCTCGCCATCAGGATCGGCGCAAACTATTAATGCTGGCACTGGCGTTACAACTGGTGGGTTTCTGCGGCTTTATCTGGCTGCCGCTGCAATTGCCGGTATTGTGGGCAATGGTGTGTGGGTTAGGTCTGGGTGGCGCATTTCCGCTCTGTTTGCTGCTGGCGCTCGATCACTCTGCGCAACCGGCTATTGCTGGCAAACTGGTGGCGTTTATGCAGGGGATCGGTTTTATCATTGCCGGGCTTGCTCCGTGGTTTTCTGGTGTGCTGCGTAGTATCAGTGGCAATTACCTGATGGACTGGGCGTTTCATGCGCTGTGCGTCGTTGGGCTGATGATCATAACCCTGCGTTTTGCACCAGCACGTTTTCCGCAGCTGTGGGTCAAAGAGGCATGATGCGACGCTTGTTCCTGCGCTTTGTTCATGCCGGATGCGGCCTACGTAGATCACTGAATTTGTATGCCTGATAAGCGAAGCGCATCAGGCAATTTTGCTAATTTAAACTGAAGACTCAACTTTATAATCTCTGAAATAATATTGCTTATCCCGGTCGTTTATTTCGCGAATAACCCGACAAGGAACGCCAGCCGCCACGACGTTTGGTGGAATGTCTTTTGTGACGACACTACCCGCGCCAATAACAGAATTATCCCCGATGGTGACGCCTGGATTAATAACCACATGGCTGCCGATCCAGACGTTATTACCAATCGTTATCGCAAAAGAGTACATCTCTCCGTTTTTTCTTAATTCATGGTGTACAGGGTGTCCCGTAACGGAAATGGTAACGTTGGGGGCAATCAGTACGTTATCACCGATCGTTACCGTGTAGTCATCGACAATGGTTAAATTGAAATTTGCATAAAAATTGCGGCCTATATGGATGTTGGAGCCGTAAGAGAAATAGACGGGTGGTTCTACCCAGGCGTTTTCCCCTACCGTGGCAAACATTTCTTTAAGCAGGCTTTCCCTTTTTTCAACTTCTGATGGATGCGAGTGATTAAACTCATACATTAACGTTTTCCCACGAAGTCTTTTTTCCGGTAAGCCTTCGCACATATCGGTAAATAGCTTGCCTGCTTTTATTCTTTCTGTCATTGGCATGTTCATTGCGATCATTCCGTCCTGATATGTTGGTCGGATAAGGCGCTCGCGCCGCATCCGACATTGATTACTTAAGCGACTTCATTCACCTGACGACGCAGCAGGGAAAGCGGGCCGGGGCCGCTAAGCGTGAACACGGAAATTAAGG
The DNA here is from genome assembly GCF_009820205.1 of Escherichia sp. HH26CH. Taxonomy (NCBI): domain Bacteria; kingdom Pseudomonadati; phylum Pseudomonadota; class Gammaproteobacteria; order Enterobacterales; family Enterobacteriaceae; genus Escherichia; species Escherichia sp. HH26CH. The sequence continues at coordinate 105,936 of NZ_VNXM01000039.1, read as the reverse complement.
TGAAGCCCAGCGCCACCAGACCCAGCACCAGATAAGCGCCCTGGAAACCGATGCTTTCATACATATTGCCCGCCAGTACAGACATAAAAATCATCGCCAGTTGCTTAAAGAAGCAGAAACAGACCAGATAAATCGTCGCTGAAAAACGCACTTCAAACTGGCTGGTAATATATTTAAAGCAGCCCACCAGCAGGAACGGTACTTCAAACATATGCAGCGTTTTCAGAATAACCACTTCCAGCGCTGAGGTGGCGAATGATGAGCCAATAATACGTACAGACATAATAGTGCCAGCCAGCAGCAGGGCGTTTTTCCCACCGATGCGATTAATGATCAGTGGCGCAAAGAACATAATCGAGGCGTTAAGTAATTCGCCCATTGTCGTTACGTAGCCAAATACCCGCGTACCCTGTTCACCGGTGGCAAAGAACGAAGTAAAGAAATTAGCAAACTGTTGGTCAAAAACATCGTAGGTGCAGGAAACGCCAATAACATACAGTGACAAAAACCACAGTTTTGGCTGTCTGAACAGTTCCAGCGCCAGCTTAAGGCTAAATGCCGAATGGTTGGCACCTACCGCATTGGCAACTGTGGCGGAAGAGGGCGCATCCGTTTTGGCGAAAAAGAGCAAAACGGCGAGGATGAGTGCACAGCCAGAACCCAGCCAGAAAACAAACTGATTATTGATGGTGAACATGATGCCGACAATCGAGGCACACAGCGCCCAGCCAACACAGCCAAACATCCGCGCGCGACCAAATTCGAAATTACTGCGACGGCTGACTTTCTCGATAAATGCTTCTACTGCTGGCGCTCCGGCGTTAAAACAAAAGCCAAGATAAATGCCACCAACAATCGAGCCTACAAGAATGTTGTATTGTAACAGTGGCCCGAAGATAAAAATAAAGAACGGCGCAAACATTACTAACATGCCGGTAATCATCCACAGCAGGTATTTGCGCAGCCCGAGTTTGTCAGAAAGCAGACCAAACAGCGGTTGGAATAATAGCGAGAACAGAGAAATAGCGGCAAAAATAATACCCGTATCACTTTTGCTGATATGGTTGATGTCATGTAGCCAAATGGGGAAAAACGGGAAGTAGGCTCCCATGATAAAAAAATAAAAGAAAAAGAAAAAACCGAACATCCAAAAGTTTGTGTTTTTTAAATAGTACATAATGGATTTCCTTACGCGAAATACGGGCAGACATGGCCTGCCCGGTTATTATTATTTTTGACACCAGACCAACTGGTAATGGTAGCGACCGGCGCTCAGCTGGAATTCCGCCGACACTGACGGGCTCCAGGAGTCGTCGCCACCAATTCCCATATGGAAACCGTCGATATTTAGCCATGTGCCTTCTTCCGCGCGCAGCAGATGGCGATGGCTGGTTTCCATCAGTTGTTGTTGGCTGTAGCGGCTGATGTTGAACTGGAAGTCGCCGCGCCACTGGTGTGGTCCATAATTCAATTCGCGCGTCCCGCAGCGCAGACCGTTTTCGCTCGGGAAGACGTACGGGGTATACATGTCTGACAATGGCAAGTCCCAGCGGTCAAAACAGGCCGCAGTCAGACGGTCGGGATAGTTTTCTTGCGGCCCTAATCCGAGCCAGTTTACCCGCTCTGCGACATGTGCGAGCTCGCAGGTCAGGCCAATCCGCGCTGGATGCGGTGTGTCGCTCGCTACTTCAACACCCACACTGACGACCATCTCACCGCGCCCATCGATACGGTAGGTTTTCCGGCTGATAAATAAGGTTTTCCCCTGATGCTGCCAGGCGTGGACAGTGGTAATCAGCACCGCGTCGGCAAGCGTATCTGCCGTGCACTGCAACAACGCGGCTTCGGCCTGGTAATGGCCCGCCGCCTTCCAGCGTTCTACCCAGGCATTCGGGTCAATGCGGGTCGCTTCACTGACGCCAATGTCGTTATCCAGCGGGGCACGGGTGAACTGATCGCGCAGCGGCGTCAGCAGTTGTTTTTCATCGCCAATCCACATCTGTGAAAGAAAGCCTGACTGGCGGTTAAATTGCCAACGCTTATTACCCAGCGCGATGCAAAAATCCGTTTCGCTGGTGGTCAGTTGCGGGATGGCATGGGACGTGGAGGGGAGTGCCACACTGAGGTTTTCCGCCAGTCGCCATTGTTGCCAGGCGCTGATGTGTCCGGCTTCTGACCAGGCGGTCGCGTTAGGTTGCACTACGTGTACCGTAAGCCAGAGTTGTCCGGCGCTCTCCGGCCGCGGCAGTTCAGGCAGTTCAATCAACTGTTTACCTTGTGGAGCGACAGTCAGAGGCACTTCACCGCTTGCCAGCGGCTTGCCATCCAGCGCCACCGACCAGTGCAGGAGCTCGTTATCGCTATGACGAAACAGGTATTCGCTGGTCACTTCGATGGTTCGCCCGGATAAACGGAACTGGAAAAACTGCTGTTGGTGTTTTGCTTCTGTCATTGCCGGATGTGGCGTGCGGTCGGCAAAGACCAGACCGTTCATGCAGAACTGGCGATCGTTCGGCGTATCGCCAAAGTCACCACCGTAAGCCGACCATGGGTTGCCGTTTTCATCATATTTAATCAGCGACTGATCCACCCAGTCCCAGACGAATCCACCCTGTAAACGGGGGTACTGACGAAACGCCTGCCAGTATTTCGCGAAGCCGCCAAGACTGTTACCCATTGCGTGGGCGTATTCGCAAAGGATCAGCGGGCGCGTCTCTCCAGGCAGCGAAAGCCATTTTTTAATGGACCATTTCGGCACAGCCGGGAAGGGCTGGTCTTCATCCACGCGCGCGTACATCGGGCAAATAATATCGGTTGCAGAAGTGTCGGCTCCGCCGCCTTCATACTGCACCGGGCGGGAAGGATCGACAGATTTAATCCAGCGATAGAGTGCGTCGTGATTGGCACCGTGGCCCGATTCATTACCCAGCGACCAGATAATTACGCTCGGGTGATTTCGATCGCGCTGCACCATCCGCGTTACGCGTTCACTCATGGCCGGTAGCCAGCGTGGATCATCGGTCAGTCGATTCATTGGCACCATGCCGTGGGTTTCAATATTGGCTTCATCCACCACATACAGGCCGTAGCGGTCGCACAGCGTGTACCACAGCGGGTGGTTCGGATAATGCGAACAGCGCACGGCGTTAAAGTTGTTCTGCTTCATCAGCAGGATATCCTGCACCATCGTTTGCTCATCCATGACCTGACCATGCAGAGGATGATGCTCGTGACGGTTAACGCCGCGAATCAGCAACGGCTTGCCGTTCAACAGCAGCAGACCATTTTCAATCCGCACCTCGCGGAAACCGACATCACAGGCTTCCGCTTCAATTAGCGTGCCGTCGGCGGTGTGCAGTTCAATAACTGCACGATAGAGATTCGGGAGTTCGGCGCTCCACAGCGCCGGGTTTTCAACGTTCAGGCGTAGCGTGACGCGATCGGCATAACCACCACGTTCATCGATAATTTCGCCGCCGAAAGGCGCGGTACCGCTGGCGACCTGCATTTCACCCTGCCACAAAGAAACCGTCACCCTCAACGCATCGCGCAGTTCACCGCACATCTGAATTTCTGTTTCCAGAACAGCGCGGCTGAAATCATCATTAAAGTGAGTAACAACATGGAAATCGCTGATTTGTGTGGTCGGTTTATGCAGCAACGAGACGTCACGGAAAATGCCGCTCATTCGCCACATATCCTGATCTTCCAGATAGCTACCGTCACTCCAGCGCAGCACCATCACCGCGAGGCGGTTATCTCCGGCGCGTAAAAATGCGCTGAGGTCAAATTCAGACGGCAAACGGCTGTCCTGTCCGTAACCGACCCAGCGCCCGTTGCACCACAAATGAAACGCCGAGTTAATGCTATCAAAAATAATTCGCGTCTGGCCTTCCTGTAACCAGCTTTCATCAACATTAAATGTGAGCGAGTAACAACCTGTCGGATTCTCCGTGGGAACAAACGGTGGATTGACTGCAATGGGATAGGTCACATTGGTGTAGATAGGCGCATCGTAACCGAGCATCTGCCAGTTTGAGGGGACGACGACAGTATCGGCGTCAGGAAGATCGCGCTCCAGCCAACTTTCCGGCACCGCTTCTGGGGACGGGAACCAGGCAAATTGCCACTCACCATTCAGGCTGCGTAACTGCCGGGAAGGGCGATTATTGCGGGCCTCTTCACTATTTCGCCAGCTGGCGAAAGGAGGATGCGCCGCAAGGCGGTTGAGTTGGGTAACGCCAGGGTTTTCCCAGTCACGACGTTGTAATACGACGGCCAGTGAATCCGTAATCATGGTCATAGCTGTATCCTGTGTGAAATTGTTATCCGCTCACAATTTCATACAACATACGAGTCGGACACATCAGGTGTAAAGCCTGGGGTGCCTAATGAGTGAGCTGACTCACATTAATTGCGTTGCGCTCACTGCTCGCTTTCCAGTCGGGAAATTTGTCGCGCCAGCTGCATTAAGGAATCAGCCAACGCCTGGGGAGAAGCGGTTTGCGTATTGGGTGGCAGGGTGGTTTTTCGTTTCACCAGTGAGACGGGCAACAGCTGATTGCCCTTCACCGCCTGGCCCTGAGAGAGTTGCAGCAAGCGGTCCACGCTGGTTTGCCCAAGCAGGCGAAAATCCTGTTTGATGGTCGTTAATGGCGGGATATAACACGAGCTGTCTTCGGTATCGTCGTATCCCACTACCGAGATATCCGCGCCGACGCGCAGCCCGAACTCGGTAATGGCGCGCATTGCACCCAGCGCCATCTGATCGTTGGCAACCAGCATCGCAGTAGGAATGATGCCCTCATTCAGCATCTGCATGGTTTGATGAAAACCGGACATGGCGCTCCAGTCGCCTTCCCGTTCCGCTATCGGTTGAATTTGATTGTGTTTAAGATATTTATACCAGCCCGCCAGACGCAGACGCGCCGAGACAGAACTTAATGGGCCCGCTAACAGCGCGATTTGCTGGTGACCCAATGCGACCAAATGCTCTACGCCCAGCCGCGTACCGTCTTCATGGGAAAAAATAATACTGTTGATGGGAGTCTGGTCAGAGACATCAAGAAATAGCGCCGGAACATTAGCGCAGGCTGCCTCCACAGCAATGGCATCCTGGTCATCCAGCGGATAGTTGATGATCAGACCACTTACGCGTTGCGCGAGAAGATTGTGTACTGCCGCTTTACAGGCTTCGACACCGCTTCTTTCTACCATAGACACCACCACGCTGGCACCCAGTTGATCGGCGCGAGATTTAATCGCCGCGACAATTTGCGACGGTGCGTGCAGGGCCAGACTGGAGGTGGCAACGCCAATCAGCAACGACTGTTTGCCCGCTAACTGTTGTGCTACGCGGTTGGGAATGTAATTTAGCTCCGCCATCGCCGCTTCCACTTTTTCCCGCGTTTTCGCTGAAACGTGGCTGGCCTGATTCACCACGCGGGAAACGGTCTGATAAGAGACACCGGCATACTCCGCGACATCGTATAGCGTTACTGGTTTCACATTCACCACCCTGAATTGACTTTCTTCCGGGCGCTATCATGCCATACCACGAAAGGTTTTGCGCCATTCTGCGGGGCTGACGCCGAAGTGAGATTTAAAATGCTGACGCCAGGTCACAGGTGAGAGAAAACCCACCTCAGCCGCTATCCGCTCAACGGGCAACTGACTGGATCCCAACAGTTCCTGGCTACGGCGTAAGCGTTCAGTGATGAGCCATTCGGCGATACTCGAACCGGTCGCTTTCATAAAATGACGGGTTAGTGTGCGGCGACTCATCATTACTCGCTGAGCCAGCGAGTCGAGATCATGCTGTTGCGCAATGTTTTGCCGCAGGTAATCCAGCAGGAGGTTAATGCGTTCATCATGGGTATTTTTCGGCACCGGTTGCTCTATAAACTGCGCCTGACCGCCGGTGCGATATGGCGGTACGACCATCCGTCGGGCAATATGGTTAGCATAGTCGCTGCCAAAATGTTGCCGAACAATATACAAACAGCAATCCAGCGCCGCGGCAGTACCGGCAGAGGTAATAATGCCATCATCGTCTACATACAACGCGTTAATATCCAGATGTGTTTGTGGAAAACGTGCCTGAAATTCACGCTCGAACTCCCAGTGCGTGGCAGCACGCTTATTGTTCAGTAAACCTGCATAGCCGAGCACAAACGTGCCCAGGCAAAGCCCGACAATCTGTGCCCCGTTATCTCGTGCGGTCGTTAAGGCTTCCAGCAGTTTTTGTGGCGGTTTTTGTGTAATTGTTCCCCAGTAAGGAATTATCACAATATCCGCCTGGATGACTGCCGTATAGTCATGGGTGGCGGTTACGGAAAACCCATCGGCAGAGTCCACATTTCCCGGCTTTTCAGCGCAGATAATTACATGAAAGCGTTTTTTCTCCGCCATTTTTTCGCTAAACACGATAAACGGTACGGAAAGGTGAAAAGGACTAAAACCGGCAACGGCGATAATGGCAACAGTTAGCGGGCGCATAACACTCTTTATCTCCGAATTAGAATGTCAACGTTTCACCATCTTCTGGTACGTTCACAAATTCGATAATTTGATTATCTCTGGCGTATTCCTTGAGAGCATCACGCGTCAGCAAACAGTGGTTTACGGCCTCCATATGTGTCGCGACAATTTGCGCTTCTGGCAGGGTAAAATGTGTTTTGAGAATATCTTCAGCTCCCATAATTATCGCGCCATGCCCCAGAACATGCGCAAATCCGGCATTCAACACCACCACTTCTGGTTGGAAAGTTAGCATTGTAGCCTCGACGTCATCACGCCAGAGGGTATCGCCAGCCAGATAGAGCGTTTTCTCTGTCGGGTGCTGGAAAACAACGCCGCAGGCTGCGCCTAAACGCTTCGCCATAGCCGGGTCTGCATAGGTGCGATCGGAGCCGTGCTGCCCTGTCGTTTTATGCAGAGTAATATCGCCAAATTTAGTCTCGTCGGCAAGTACGGTAAGATGCGTAAATCCTTGTTTATGCAGTGATTCAGCATCTTGCTCATTTTGCACATAAATCTGTTTATCTTTGGGGACGACGCGGGAGGCTGTTTCGTCCCAGTGATCTTCATGCAAATGGGTCACTATTAGGGCGTCAACGTTGAGTAACGTTGTTAAATCACACGGTAATTCTACCGTTGGATTGCGGATTTCTGCGCGTGCCGTTCCGGCAAAACCCGGATAACTTCCTTTAGGCGCGAGTAACGGGTCAATAAGAAATGTTTTGCCAGCGTATTGGATAATTTGGGTGGCATTACGAATTTGAGTAATTTTCATGATTTGCTCCACATCACAGTATTGATGGCATTAGCGTAGCGTGCAGCCCGTACTGTGCATGTGGGCAAATGGGCGAATAACGATGAAAATGGGCCAAATTACACATTGGCGCAACTAGCGTAAATGCACGCCGCTTCGCCGTCCGGCCACCAGAATAGCCTGCGATTCAACCCCTTCTTCGATCTGTTTTGCTACCCGTTGTAGCGCCGGAAGATGCTTTTCCGCTGCCTGTTCGATGGTCATTGCGCTTGCCATATACACCAGATTCAGACAGCCAATCACCCGTTGTTCACTGCGTAGGGGCACGGCAATGGAGGCGATCTTCTCTTCCTGATCCCAGCCACGGTAGTTCTGTCCGTAACCCTCTTTGCGTGCGCGCGCCAGAATGGCTTCCAGCTTTAACGGTTCCCGTGCCAGTTGATAGTCATCACCGGGGCGGGCGGCTAACATTTCGATTAACTCCTTGCGTTCTTGTTCCGGGCAAAAGGCCAGCCAGGTCAGTCCCGAGGCGGTTTTCAGGAGCGGTAAACGCCGTCCGACCATTGCCCGGTGAAAAGATAAACGGCTGAAACGGTGGGTGGTTTCGCGTACCACCATTGCATCAACATCCAGCGTGGACACATCTGTCGGCCATACCACTTCGCGCAACAGATCGCCCAGTAGCGGGGCTGCCAGTGCAGAAATCCATTGTTCGTCACGAAATCCTTCGCTTAATTGCCGCACTTTGATGGTCAGACGAAAACTGTCATCGGAGGTACTGCGCCGGACATATCCCTCTTCCTGCAGCGTTTCCAGCAGTCGCCGCACAGTGGTGCGATGCAGGCCGCTGAGCTCCGCCAGCAGCCCGACGCTGGCACCGCCATCGAGTTTATTTAACATATTTAATAACATTAGACCGCGGGTTAAGCCGCGCACGGTTTTGTATTCCGTCTGCACATCTTTCTGCATATTAATTGACATTTCTATAGTTAAAACAACGTTGTGCACTTGGTGCACACTCAGGCATGTTTTGATTGTAGCCGAAAACACCCTTCCTATACTGAGCGCACAATAAAAAATCATTTACATGTTTTTAACAAAATAAGTTGCGTTGAACTGTGCGCGCAACGGCATTTTGTCCGAGTCGTGAGGTACTGAAATGGCAATACAACACCCTGACATCCAGCCTGCTGTTAACCATTGCGTTCAGGTGGCGATCGCTGGTGCCGGTCCGGTCGGGCTGATGATGGCGAACTATCTCGGCCAGATGGGCATTGACGTGCTGGTGGTGGAGAAACTCGATAAGTTGATCGACTATCCACGCGCGATTGGAATTGATGACGAGGCGCTGCGCACCATGCAGTCGGTTGACCTTGTCGATAATGTTCTGCCGCACACTACGCCGTGGCATGCGATGCGTTTTCTTACCCCAAAAGGCCGCTGTTTTGCTGATATTCAGCCAATGACCGATGAATTTGGCTGGCCGCGTCGTAACGCCTTTATTCAGCCGCAGGTCGATGCGGTGATGCTGGAAGGGTTGTCGCGGTTTCCGAATGTGCGCTGCCTGTTTTCCCGCGAGCTGGAGGCCTTCAGCCAGCAAGATGACGAAGTGACCTTGTATCTGAAAACGGCAGAAGGGCAGCGGGAAACGGTCAAAGCCCAGTGGCTGGTAGCCTGTGACGGTGGATCAAGTTTTGTCCGGCGCACCCTGAATGTGCCGTTTGAAGGTAAAACCGCACCAAATCAGTGGATTGTGGTGGATATCGCCAACGATCCGTTAAGTACGCCGCATATCTATTTGTGTTGCGATCCGGTGCGCCCGTATGTTTCTGCGGCTCTGCCTCATGCGGTACGTCGCTTTGAATTTATGGTGATGCCGGGCGAAACCGAAGAACAGCTCCGCGAGCCGCAAAATATGCGCAAGCTGTTAAGCAAAGTGCTGCCTAATCCGGACAACGTCGAGTTGATTCGCCAGCGTGTCTACACCCACAACGCGCGACTGGCACAACGTTTTCGTATTGACCGCGTACTGCTGGCGGGCGATGCCGCACATATCATGCCGGTGTGGCAGGGGCAGGGCTATAACAGTGGTATGCGCGACGCCTTTAACCTCGCCTGGAAACTGGCGTTGGTTATCCAGGGGAAAGCTCGCGATGCGCTGCTCGATACCTATCAACAAGAACGTCGCGATCACGCCAAAGCGATGATTGATCTGTCGGTGACGGCGGGCAACGTACTGGCTCCGCCGAAACGCTGGCAGGGTACGTTACGTGACGGTGTTTCCTGGCTGCTGAATTATCTGCCGCCAGTAAAACGCTACTTTCTCGAAATGCGCTTCAAGCCGATGCCGCAATATTACGCCGGTGCGCTGGTGCGTGAAGGCGAAGCGAAGCACTCTCCGGTCGGCAAGATGTTTATTCAGCCGAAAGTCACGCTGGAAAACGGCGACGTGACGCTGCTCGATAACGCGATCGGTGCGAACTTCGCGGTAATTGGCTGGGGATGCAATCCACTGTGGGGGATGAGCGATGAGCAAATCCAGCAATGGCGCGCGCTGGGTACTCGCTTCATTCAGGTGGTGCCGGATGTGCAAATTCATACCGCGCAGGATAACTACGACGGCGTGCTGCGCGTGGGCGATACGCAAGGTCGCCTGCGTAGTTGGTTCGCACAACATAATGCTTCGCTAGTGGTGATGCGCCCGGATCGCTTTGTTGCCGCCATCGCCATTCCGCAAACTCTGGGTAATACGCTGAATAAACTGGCGTCCGTGATGACACTCAACCGCCCTGATGTCGACGTTTCTGTCGAAAAGGTAGCCTGATATGCACGCTTATCTTCACTGTCTTTCCCACTCGCCGCTGGTAGGGTATGTCGACCCGGCGCAAGAGATACTCGATGAGGTCAATGGCGTGATTGCCAGTGCCCGCGAGCGTATTGCGGCCTTCTCCCCTGAACTGGTGGTGCTGTTTGCGCCAGATCATTACAACGGTTTTTTCTATGACGTGATGCCACCCTTCTGTTTAGGCGTTGGGGCGACGGCAATTGGCGATTTCGGCAGTGCGGCAGGAGAGCTTCCTGTGCCTGTGGAGTTGGCGGAGGCTTGTGCGCATGCCGTCATGAAGAGCGGGATTGATCTTGCCGTTTCTTACTGTATGCAGGTGGATCATGGGTTCGCCCAGCCGCTGGAGTTCTTGCTCGGTGGGCTGGATAAGGTGCCGGTCCTGCCTGTATTCATCAACGGTGTCGCCACGCCGCTACCTGGTTTTCAGCGTACCCGCATGTTGGGTGAAGCCATTGGACGTTTCACCAGCACGCTGAATAAGCGCGTGCTGTTCCTGGGTTCCGGTGGGCTTTCCCATCAGCCGCCGGTGCCAGAACTGGCGAAAGCGGATGCCCATATGCGCGATCGTCTGTTGGGTAGCGGGAAAGATTTGCCCGCCAATGAGCGCGAAATGCGCCAGCAACGGGTGATTAGCGCCGCTGAGAGGTTTGTTGAGGATCAGAGAACTCTGCATCCGCTCAACCCGATTTGGGATAACCAGTTCATGTCTTTGCTGGAGCAGGGACGCATACAGGAACTGGATGCCGTCAGTAACGAAGAGCTTTCCGCCATTGCAGGAAAGTCGACACATGAAATCAAAACCTGGGTCGCTGCTTTTGCCGCTATTTCTGCGTTTGGCAACTGGCGTAGCGAAGGGCGTTATTACCGCCCGATCCCGGAGTGGATTGCCGGATTTGGCTCGTTAAGCGCCAGAACAGAGAACTGAATATGCAGGAGAAGATGATGAGTTATCAGCCACAAACCGAAGCCGCCACCAGCCGTTTTCTGAATGTAGAAGAAGCGGGTAAAACGCTGCGCATCCATTTTAATGACTGCGGTCAAGGCGACGAAACCGTTGTCCTGCTGCACGGCTCCGGCCCGGGGGCTACGGGCTGGGCGAACTTCAGCCGCAATATCGATCCGCTGGTAGAAGCTGGTTATCGGGTGATCCTGCTGGATTGTCCTGGTTGGGGTAAGAGCGATTCGATCGTTAACAGTGGTTCGCGATCGGATCTCAATGCGCGCATCCTGAAAAGCGTGGTGGATCAACTGGATATCGCCAAAATCCACCTGCTGGGCAACTCGATGGGCGGCCACAGTTCTGTGGCGTTCACCCTTAACTGGCCGGAGCGCGTCGGCAAACTGGTGCTGATGGGCGGCGGTACAGGTGGCATGAGTTTGTTTACGCCGATGCCAACTGAAGGCATTAAGCGACTGAATCAGCTTTATCGCCAGCCGACTATCGAAAATCTGAAGCTGATGATGGATATCTTCGTTTTCGATACCAGCGATTTGACCGACGCCCTGTTTGAAGCGCGCCTGAATAATATGCTGTCGCGCCGCGATCACCTGGAAAACTTCGTTAAGAGCCTGGAAGCCAATCCGAAACAGTTCCCGGATTTTGGCCCACGTCTGACGGAAATCAAAGCGCAAACTCTGATTGTCTGGGGGCGTAACGACCGTTTTGTGCCGATGGATGCAGGGCTGCGTCTGCTTTCTGGCATCGCCGGTTCTGAGCTGCATATCTTCCGCGACTGTGGTCACTGGGCTCAGTGGGAACATGCCGACGCTTTCAATCAACTGGTGCTGAATTTCCTCGCACGTCCTTAAGGAACGGTCATGACGAAGCATACTCTTGAGCAACTGGCGGCGGATTTACGCCGCGCCGCAGAACAGGGCGAAGCGATTGCACCGCTACGCGATCTGATTGGTATCGATAACGCTGAAGCGGCCTACAGCATTCAGCACATAAATGTGCAACATGACGTCGCGCTGGGGCGTCGCGTTGTGGGGCGTAAAGTGGGACTGACGCATCCGAAAGTGCAGCAACAACTGGGGGTTGATCAACCGGATTTCGGAACATTATTTGCCGACATGTGTTATGGCGATAACGAAACCATTCCTTTTTCCCGTGTTCTGCAACCTCGTATTGAAGCAGAGATCGCACTGGTGCTAAACCGCGATTTACCCGCAACGGATATTACCTTCGACGAACTGTATAACGCCATTGAATGGGTGCTTCCGGCGCTGGAAGTGGTGGGCAGCCGTATTCGCGACTGGTCGATTCAGTTTGTCGATACCGTGGCAGATAACGCCTCCTGTGGGGTATATGTCATCGGTGGTCCGGCGCAACGTCCGGCAGGGTTAGATCTGAAAAACTGCACTATGACGATGACGCGTAATAACGAAGAGGTTTCCAGCGGGCGCGGCAGCGAATGTCTGGGGCATCCACTTAATGCCGCCGTCTGGCTGGCACGCAAAATGGCCAGCCTGGGTGAACCGCTGCGCGCCGGAGATATCATTCTTACCGGGGCATTAGGTCCGATGGTGGCGGTGAATGCGGGCGATCGTTTTGAAGCCCATATTGAAGGCATAGGTTCAGTTGCTGCGACATTTTCAAACGCAGCCCTAAAAGGAAGTCTGTCATGAGTAAGCGTAAAGTCGCCATTATCGGTTCTGGCAACATTGGCACCGACCTGATGATTAAAATTTTGCGTCACGGTCAGCATCTGGAGATGGCGGTGATGGTCGGCATTGATCCTCAGTCCGACGGTCTGGCGCGTGCCAGACGTATGGGCGTCGCTACCACCCATGAAGGGGTGATTGGGCTGATGAACATGCCTGAATTTGCTGATATCGATATAGTGTTTGATGCGACCAGCGCGGGCGCACATGTGAAAAACGATGCCGCTTTGCGCGAAGCGAAACCGGATATTCGCTTAATCGACCTGACGCCAGCTGCCATCGGCCCTTACTGCGTGCCGGTCGTTAATCTCGACGCAAACGTCGATCAATTGAACGTCAACATGGTCACCTGCGGCGGCCAGGCCACCATTCCGATGGTAGCGGCGGTTTCACGCGTGGCGCGTGTTCATTACGCCGAAATCATCGCTTCTATCGCCAGTAAATCTGCTGGCCCTGGCACGCGTGCCAATATCGATGAATTTACGGAAACCACCTCGCGAGCCATTGAAGTCGTAGGCGGCGCGGCAAAAGGGAAGGCGATTATTGTGCTTAATCCGGCAGAGCCGCCGTTGATGATGCGCGACACGGTGTATGTATTGAGCGATGAAGCTTCACAAGATGATATCGAAGCCTCAATCAATGAAATGGCTGAGGCGGTGCAGGCTTACGTACCGGGATATCGCCTGAAACAGCGCGTGCAGTTTGAAGTTATCCCGCAGGATAAACCGGTTAATTTACCGGGCATTGGTCAGTTCTCTGGGCTGAAAACGGCGGTCTGGCTGGAGGTCGAAGGCGCAGCGCATTATCTGCCTGCCTACGCAGGCAACCTCGACATTATGACTTCCAGTGCGCTGGCGACAGCAGAAAAAATGGCCCAGTCACTGGCGCGCAAGGCAGGAGAAGCGGCATGAACGGTAAAAAACTTTATATTTCAGACGTCACGTTGCGTGACGGTATGCACGCCATTCGTCATCAGTATTCACTTGAAAATGTCCGCCAGATTGCCAAAGCACTGGATGATGCCCGCGTGGATTCGATTGAAGTGGCCCACGGCGATGGTTTGCAGGGTTCCAGCTTTAACTATGGTTTCGGTGCGCATAGCGACCTTGAATGGATTGAAGCTGCGGCGGATGTGGTGAAGCACGCCAAAATCGCGACGTTATTGCTGCCAGGAATTGGCACTATTCACGATCTGAAAAATGCCTGGCAGGCTGGCGCGCGGGTGGTTCGTGTGGCTACGCACTGCACCGAAGCTGATGTTTCCGCTCAGCATATTCAGTATGCCCGCGAACTCGGAATGGATACCGTTGGCTTTCTGATGATGAGCCACATGACCACGCCAGAGAATCTCGCAAAGCAGGCAAAGCTGATGGAAGGCTACGGTGCGACCTGTATTTATGTGGTGGATTCTGGCGGTGCGATGAACATGAGCGATATCCGCGACCGTTTCCGCGCCCTGAAAGCGGTGCTGAAACCGGAAACGCAAACTGGCATGCATGCTCACCATAACCTGAGTCTTGGTGTGGCGAACTCTATCGCGGCGGTGGAAGAGGGCTGTGACCGCATCGACGCTAGCCTCGCGGGGATGGGCGCGGGTGCAGGTAACGCACCGCTGGAAGTGTTTATTGCCGCCGCGGATAAACTGGGCTGGCAGCATGGGACCGATCTCTATGCGTTAATGGATGCCGCTGACGACCTGGTGCGTCCGTTGCAGGATCGTCCGGTACGTGTCGACCGCGAAACGCTGGCGCTGGGATACGCCGGTGTTTACTCGAGCTTCCTGCGTCACTGTGAAACGGCGGCGGCGCGTTATGGCTTAAGCGCGGTGGATATTCTCGTTGAGTTGGGCAAACGCCGGATGGTTGGCGGTCAGGAGGATATGATCGTCGACGTGGCGTTGGATCTGCGTAACAAAAAATAATGTTGACTGCTGACAACGTGCATTTTGTATACCCATCCCAGGCCTGATAAGACGCGTCAGCGTCGCATCAGGCAATGGTGCACGACTGCCGGATGCGGCATAAACGCCTTATCCGGCCTACGGATGGCGCGGGAATTTGTAGGCATGATAAGACGCGTCAGCGTCGAATCAGGCAATGGCGCACGACAGCCGGATGCGGCATAAACGCCTTATCCGGCCTACTTTCGTCCGTAGGCAGTCATTAAATGGTTTTGATTACGCGGCTGGCAATGTATCAGCCGCGATTCACCTGCATTCGCAACGAGGTTCATCTTATGTCGACTCGTACCCCTTCATCATCTTCATCCCGCCTGACGCTGACCATCGGGCTTTGTTTTTTAGTCGCTCTGATGGAAGGACTGGATCTTCAGGCGGCTGGCATTGCGGCGGGTGGCATCGCCCAGGCTTTTGCACTCGATAAAATGCAAATGGGCTGGATATTCAGTGCCGGAATACTCGGTTTGCTACCCGGCGCGCTGGTTGGCGGAATGCTGGCGGACCGTTATGGTCGTAAACGCATTTTGATTGGTTCAGTTGCGCTGTTTGGTTTGTTCTCGCTGGCAACGGCTATTGCCTGGGATTTCCCCTCACTGGTCTTTGCGCGGCTAATGACCGGTGTCGGGCTGGGGGCGGCGTTGCCGAATCTTATCGCCCTGACGTCTGAAGCGGCGGGGCCACGTTTTCGTGGAACGGCGGTGAGCCTGATGTATTGCGGGGTTCCCATTGGCGCGGCGCTGGCGGCGACACTGGGTTTTGCAGGGGCAAACTTAGCCTGGCAAACGGTGTTTTGGGTAGGTGGTGTGGTGCCGTTGATTCTGGTGCCGCTATTAATGCGCTGGCTGCCGGAGTCGATGGTGTTCGCTGGAGAAAAACAGGCTGCGCCGCCGCTGCGTGCGTTATTTGCGCCCGACACGGCAACCGCAACGCTGCTGCTGTGGTTGTGTTATTTCTTCACTTTGCTGGTGGTCTACATGTTGATCAACTGGCTACCGCTGCTTTTAGTGGAACAAGGATTCCAGCCATCGCAGGCGGCAGGGGTGATGTTTGCACTACAAATGGGGGCGGCAAGCGGGACGTTAATATTGGGCGCACTGATGGATAAACTGCGTCCAATGATCATGTCGCTACTGATTTATAGCGGTATGTTAGCTTCGCTGTTAGCGCTGGGAACAGTGTCATCATTTAACGGTATGTTGCTGGCGGGATTTGTCGCAGGGTTGTTTGCAACAGGTGGGCAAAGCGTTTTGTATGCATTGGCTCCGTTGTTTTACAGTTCGCAGATCCGCGCAACCGGCGTGGGAACCGCCGTGGCGGTAGGGCGTCTGGGGGCTATGAGCGGTCCGTTACTGGCCGGGAAAATGCTGGCATTAGGTACTGGCACGGTTGGCGTAATGGCCGCTTCAGCGCCGGGTATTTTTGTTGCTGGCCTGGCAGTGTTTATTTTGATGAGCCGGAGATCACGAATGCAGCCGTGCGCCGATGCCTGACGCGCCTTATTAGGTAGGGGCGAAAGGGACTTGCCCCCAATACACCTACGGCGTTTACAGGTATACTCGCTAAAAATTATTCAGCGGGTTTGGAAACAAAGATGGCAAAACTTACCTTACAAGAGCAGTTGCTCAAAGCAGGATTAGTCACCAGCAAAAAAGCGGCGAAGGTCGAGAGAACGGCGAAAAAATCGCGCGTTCAGGCGCGTGAGGCTCGGGCGGCGGTAGAAGAAAATAAAAAGGCACAGCTTGAGCGTGATAAACAGCTTAGCGAGCAGCAAAAACAAGCGGCACTGGCGAAAGAATATAAAGCTCAGGTGAAGCAGCTTATTGAAATGAACCGGATCACCATTGCCAATGGCGATATCGGTTTTAACTTTACCGATGGCAATCTGATTAAGAAGATTTTTGTCGATAAGCTCACGCAAACGCAGTTGATTAATGGTCGTCTGGCGATTGCACGTTTGCAGATCGATAACAATAGCGAAGGTGAATACGCCATTATTCCCGCCAGCGTTGCCGATAAAATTGCTCAGCGTGACGCCAGCAGTATTGTGTTGCACAGCGCGCTCAGCGCCGAAGAGCAGGATGAAGACGATCCGTATGCCGACTTTAAAGTGCCTGATGATTTGATGTGGTAAACATAGATAAGTCGTGCGCAGATGCCTGATGCGACGCTGACGCGTCTTATCATACCTACGGCTCATGGGCGAAATGTAGGCCGGATAAGGCGTTCACGCCACATCCGGCAGTTGTGCGCAGATGCCTGATGCGACGCTATGCGCGTCTTATCATGCCTACGGTTTATGGGCGAAATGTAGGCGGATAAGGCGTTCACGCCGCATCCGGCAGCTGTGCGCAGATGATCAACCCATATTCAATTTATTGGCGTGGTAGGCAATATGCTCGCCAATAAAACTGGAGACAAAATAATAGCTGTGATCATAACCCTCGTGATAACGGATTAACGTTTTGATATTCATCTCCTGGCAGATCTTTTCAAGATTTGGAGTCCGCAGCTGTTCTGCGTAAAAATCATCACTCAATCCTTGATCAACCATGATTTCCGCAACGCGTTGACCTTGTGAAATAAGGCTCACCGGATCGTAATCCAACCAGGCATCTTTATTTTCACCAAGATATGCGGCAAAGGCTTGCTGTCCCCACGGTACTTGCGATGGGGAGACAATGGGCGAAAACGCCGAGACGCTGACATATTCATCTGGGTTACGTAACGCCAGCACCAGCGCGCCCAGCCCGCCCATAGAATGACCTGAGATAGACTTTCTGGTCGTTGCCGGAAAATGTTGCATCACTAAATCCGGCAACTCGTTGTGGATATAATCATACATTTTGTAATGTTCATTCCACGGCGCTTGCGTTGCGTTCAGGTAAAACCCGGCACCTTGCCCGAGATCGTAACGGTCGGCATCTGCGACATGACTGCCTCGCGGACTGGTGTCTGGCGCAACAACAATAATGTTGTGCTCAGCCGCGTAACGTTGCATCCCCGATTTAGTAATGAAATTCTGCTCGTTACAGGTCAGGCCCGAAAGCCAGTACAGTACCGGCAATTTTTCATTCCCGGCTTTTGGTGGGAGATAGACGCCGACATTCATTTCACATTTCAGTGATTGGGAATAATGCCGATACACATTTTGCCAGCCGCCAAAGCTGGCATGTTTTTCAATGAGTTCCATCAGTCATTATCTCATGGTTAATCCCCGGACGGCTGCCCGGGGACGGTATTGAGAACCCCGTCTGAACTGGACGGGGCGAAATCAGCGGGAAATCAGTAACGAATTACGGTTCGAATGGATTTGCCTTCATGCATCAGGTCGAAGGCGTCATTAATTTCATCCAGGCTCATGGTATGCGTCACAAACGGTTCCAGATCGATATCACCTTTCATCGCATCTTCAACCATACCCGGTAACTGGGAACGACCTTTCACGCCGCCAAACGCGGAACCTTTCCATACGCGACCAGTGACCAACTGGAATGGACGGGTGGAGATTTCCTGACCGGAACCCGCGACCCCGATGATCACCGACTGACCCCAGCCGCGGTGAGCACTTTCCAGCGCCGCACGCATCACGTTGACGTTACCGATGCACTCAAAGGTATGGTCGATACCCCATTTGTTGATATCCAGCAGGACATCTTTAATCGGTTTGTCGTAGTCATTCGGGTTAATGCAGTCGGTAGCACCGAAACGACGCGCCAGATCGAATTTCTTCGGGTTAGTGTCGATAGCGATAATCCGTCCCGCCTTCGCCTGACGAGCCCCCTGAACCACTGCCAGACCAATCGCGCCAAGACCAAACACGGCAACAGAATCACCTGGCTGGACTTTAGCCGTGTTGTGTACCGCGCCAATGCCAGTGGTTACGCCACAGCCCAGCAGGCAGACGTGTTCATGGTTTGCTTCTGGATTAATTTTGGCCAGAGACACTTCCGCAACCACGGTGTATTCACTGAATGTAGAGCATCCCATGTAGTGATACAGCGGCTGCCCGTTGTAAGAAAAACGGGTGGTGCCGTCTGGCATCAGGCCTTTGCCCTGAGTCTCGCGAACTGCGACACAGAGGTTAGTTTTGCCGGAACGACAGAACTCACACTCGCCGCACTCTGCGGTGTAAAGCGGGATCACATGGTCGCCAGGTTTGACGCTGGTTACACCTTCACCGACTTCAACTACAACACCAGCCCCTTCGTGACCGAGAACAACCGGGAATACGCCTTCCGGATCATCGCCAGAGAGGGTAAATGCGTCGGTATGGCAAACGCCGGTATGGGTGACTTTAATCAGCACTTCACCTTTTTTAGGTGGTGCAACGTCAATTTCAACGATTTCCAGCGGTTTACCGGGAGCAAATGCAACGGCAGCACGTGATTTCATCTCTCGCTCTTCCTCAATATGGTAATAGATTCAGCTATTTAAGATAGGCACGAACCAGTTCAATAGTGTCGTCAACGGATTGGCTGACTTCGCGGCTGTAGCAGTCATTTCGGTCAAACGTTTCCCGGATATGGCTTTCAAGCACTTCTGCCATCAGCCCGTTAGCCGCGCCCCGAACGGCAGCGATCTGTTGGAGTATGGCACGGCATTCGGCATCACCCTCCAGCGACCGTTCCAGAGCATCAATTTGCCCCCGAATACGACGAACTCGAGTAAGGACCTTTTTCTTCTCTTCCGGAGTACTGGGCATTTCGCACCTCATCATCTGCACGCAATATACTATAGGGGGGTATGCCATATGTCAATGCATACCCCCCTATAGTATATAACGCCGGAGAATAATTGTTGTCCGACGTTTAAACAGGTGAACGGTCTCTCAAGACAGGTTGGGACCGTTTATGTGCTATTTTTATGCCGCATCCGCTAAAACAAACATCCCGTAAGGATGGATTTCGAGGTAATAGTGCTCACCAATATCGGGCTGTAAACGGGTGGCGTTGACTTGCAATAAAATCTCCTGACCATGCCATTCTACGGTCACTTCGTACTGCGGCCCCATGTAGGCGACATGGCGAATAACACAACGCTGACTCTCTTCGCCGTGATTGCTTAAGGTGATGGCTTCCGGGCGAACGCCGACGGTGCCGCTACCTTGCGCCGGGAAATGCGCCGCGCGCGGCAGGCGATAACCGTAGATATCGACATACTCTTCGCTAAAGTTCGCCGGGAACAGGTTGGCGTCGCCCATAAAACTTGCCATAAAGCGGGAGGCGGGCTGACGATAGAGATCCTGCGGTGAACCAATCTGCATGATGTGACCTTTATTCATCACCAACACGGTGTCGGACACCGCGAAAGCTTCACTTTGATCGTGAGTCACATAGAGCGAAGTGATGTTAAATTGCTTTTGCAGCTCGCGGATTTTATCGCGCATGCTGCGACGCAGGTTGGCATCGAGGTTACTTAACGGCTCATCAAACAGCAGCACTTTAGGCTTAAGGATCAACGCACGGGCCAGAGCCACACGCTGTTGCTGACCACCGGAAATCTGGTCGACATAGCGGTCTTCGAATCCTTCCAGATCCACCATTGCTAGCGCATCTTTCACCCGCTGCTTCACTTCACTACGCGACACGCCAAGCATTTTCAACCCATAGCCAACGTTTTCGCCCAGCGACATATGTGGGAACAGAGCGTATGACTGAAACACCATGCAGATATCGCGTTGCTGAATGGAACGATGCGTGACATCTTCGCCATCTATAAAAATTTGCCCTTCGCTCGGTTTTTCCAGCCCGGCAACCAGACGCAGAATGGTGGTTTTGCCGCATCCGGAAGGACCGAGCAGCGTCACCATTTGCCCTTGTGGGATGGTGAGATTGATATTGTCGATAACCGTATTACTGCCGAATCGTTTAGTGACGTTGCGCAGTTCCACAAAATTTTTCTGACTCATAGTGCGCTCCATTACGCCTGGTTTTTGGCTTTAGAACGGGAAATACGTGCTTCACCGATCAGCCAGTCAAAGAGGAAAATAATCGCCAGCATCACCACGATCAGAATCGAACCGTAGGCGATGGCTACGCCATATTCGCCGTCTTCTACGCGGTTAAGGATGTAGGCGGTTGCCACGCGTGTGTCCGGCGTGACGAGAAAGACGATGGCGCTGACTGTCGTGATAGCCCGCACAAAACTGTAAATCAGGGCCGAGAGAATGGCTGGGCGTAACAGCGGCAGTAAAATGTGGGTTATGGTTCGCAGTGAACCCGCGCGCAGGCTGAGTGAGGCTTCATCCAGCGATTTGTCGATCTGCCCCAGACCTGCAATCCCGGCGCGAATACCCACCGGAACGTTACGCATCACCATCGAGATAATCACTATTGCCGCCGTTCCGGTGAGATAGACTGGGGCGCTATTAAAGGCAAGAATATACGAGACACCCGCCACTGTACCCGGTACGGCAAAGCACAACATGGTGGTGAACTCGATGGTCTTTTTGCCTTTGAATTGTTGGCGCACCACCACCCAGGCGATGAGCAGGCCAAAGATAGCGGTAATGGGGGCGGCAATCCCGGCGTAGAGCAGGGTATCCAACAGTGAAGGCCACGCGCCGTCGCTCATCCCATGACCAAATAACTTGATAAAGTTATCCAGCGTCAGGGTGTAGTCAACGCCCCAGTTCACGGTGAAGCTGCCGTAGAAAATGCTGCCATAGAGCAGGGCGTTAAAGGCAATCCATATCGCAAGTATGGCGACCACGCTCCACACCAGGGTGACCGGTAGTGGCTGGACATCGCCGCGGTAGGACTTTCCGGAAACCGTGACGTAAGAGCGTTTACCAAT
Organism: Escherichia sp. HH26CH; assembly: GCF_009820205.1. NCBI lineage: Bacteria > Pseudomonadati > Pseudomonadota > Gammaproteobacteria > Enterobacterales > Enterobacteriaceae > Escherichia > Escherichia sp. HH26CH. Next base: position 84,402 of record NZ_VNXM01000039.1, on the reverse strand, counting down.
CCACATATACTGGACGCAGAACACCAGTAGCGAGAACAGCAGCAGGAAAGCGCCAAGGGTGCTGGCGGCCTGATAATCCAGCTGCGAGCCGGTAATGTAGAAGTAAATTTGCGTCGCCAGTACGTCGAAGTTGCCGCCAAGCACCAGCGGGTTACTGAAGTCAGCCAGTGACTGCACCACGACGATTAAAAAGGCATTGGCAAGCGCGGGCTTTAACAACGGCACAAACACACCGTTAAAGGTTTGCCAGCGACTGGCGCGCAGGGTATAGGAGGCTTCTTCCAGCGAGGGATGAATGGTTTTAATGGCCCCATCGAGGATCATAAAAGCCATTGGCGTAAATGCCAGGACCTGTGCCAGCCAGATCCCGGTAAAACCATACAGCCAGTTGGTGTTGGTCAGCCCAAACAACTCCACCATAAATTCCGTTATGTAGCCGGAGCGCCCCATCATGAGCGTAACGCCTAAGCCGACCACAAACGGTGGCGTGACAATTGGCAGAATGGAAAAGATGCGGCCGATTACGGCGCTGCGTTTAGCGATGCGCGTGGTATATATCGCCAGCACCAGACCGAAGAAAGTACAGCCAATACCCACCGCTATCGATAAGACGATGGAGTTGACGATTACCTGAACAATATGTGCCTGCGAGAGCACATTCATAAACGCCAGTGGGGCGAACTCTCCCGCGTCGTTGGTGAACATCGGGATAAAAATGGCGATGCTCGGCCAGACGATAAAAATGCCAATCAGCGCCACAATCGCAATCAGCGAGCCGATCACAAAGCGGTCGCCACCCAGCCATTCGAGGCGGGTTAAGGCCAGCGTCATTATCGCGCTTAATTCGATAAACAGCACGATGGCGGCGTAGCCTAGACCGCGGCCAACGATGGTGGCACTGATGACCATAAACGCTAAACAAAGCAATGCCCAGCCGGCATCAAAATAATGACGGCTGCGCTGCTCGCGTTTGGCCTCATTAAACGGGCGAACCAGCAGCAAACTCGGGAGTAAATACCACAGCCAGCTGATATTAAAATGCGACCAGCTGTACGCCTCGAGGATCTCATCACTCGTGGACTCCAGCAGACCATAATCGAGGCTCCAGCTCGGCAACAGGATAAATGCCAGCCAGCCCAGCAAAACCCAAAGGAAAATCGCATCCCGCTTTTTCGCGGGATGGAGTGCAAGTGTCTGTGACATAGCAGTTCCGGTATGGTTGGCCGGGGCAGGAGTCTGTGCTGCACCCGGCAAGTGCACGCAATGCGGGTTTATTTACCCATCTTCACTTCGCTGACCCATTTATTAATTAATGCCTTACGAACATCAGTTGAACCGTATTTATCCATGTCGTAGTTGATTAATTTCAGGTCGTCGAGCTTCAGCGAGTTTGGCGACGTTTCGGCGGTGGTATTGGTCAGGATCTGATAAGACTTCCCTTTCTTCCACGCCAGTTCCTGAGCTTCTTTTGATAATACCCAGTCCACGAACAGTTTGGCGTTGTCGAGGTTGCGCGCACCTTTCAGAATGCTGACGCCGCCTATTTCGTAGCCCGTACCTTCACACGGGGAAATCAACTCCAGTGGTGCGCCCTGTTCTTTTTCCAGCGAGTAGTCATGCAGGAAACCAATACCAATCGCCGTTTCGCCGCGGGCGGCGTTACGTGCCGGGGCAATGCCTGATTTGGTGTACTGGGAGACGTTGGTGTTAAGTTGTTTTAGATAATCAAAGGCCTGATCTTCCCCCCACAGCTGCGCAAAGGTAGCCAGCGCGGTGTAGGCGGTACCGGAACTTTGTGGATCGGCAATCTGAATTTCGCCTTTATATTCAGGTTTGGTGAGATCTTTCCAGCACTTCGGCACAGGCAGGTTTTTCTCTTTCAGACGCTCTGTGTTGACGCCAAACCCGAGGATCCCCACATAAACGGCGGAGGAAAGGTTTCCTTTCACTTTTGCCGGATCGCGGAATTTTTCCATGATCTGTTCAAGGTTAGGCGATTTATATGCCTGTAACAGGCCCATCTCGCCGGCCTGCGACTGCGGGTCTAAGGTGCCGCCGTACCAGACGTCAGCCTGTGGGTTTTTCTTTTCAGCATCGACTTTTGCCAGGGTGCTACCGGAGCCGTTGCGGATAAACGAGGTTTTCACATCATATTTCTCGCCAAACGCTTTGGTTTCGGTCTCACACATTTCATTAGTGGCGCTGCAATAGACCACCAGTCGACCTTTCGCTTGTGCGGCACCCGTTAAGGTTGCCAGCGCAACGGCAGAAGCAATCAGAGTAGAGGTAAGGGGCATTTTCATTGTTTTATCCTTCGAGCGTGAGTGGTGGTGATGCCCGCCATCAGTAACGGCATCAGCAGTAAACCCATAAGTACTGCGGCGACCGAGAGTAAACTGAACATTCCTGACCAGCCGTAGCGTTCGATAACCAGCGACAACGGCCAGCCTGCCAGCGCCGCACCGAGATAGGCGAACAGGCCGAGAAATCCGGTAATTGAACCCGCCGCAGCTTTGTGTCCACATTCCACTGCCGCAAGTCCAATCAGCATTTGCGGGCCAAAGACAAAAAAGCCCACAGTAAAAAAGCACACAGCCAGAAGGGCATAGTGATGAACCGGTGCCAACCAGAGTGCAGCGACCGAAACCATCAACCCAAGGGTAAACAGCAAAATCATGGGGGCTCGCTGCCCGCTAAACAGCAAATCCGAACCCCATCCGGCAAATAACGCGCCGAGTAAGCCGCCCACTTCAAACAGCATTACCGTGGCGTTGGCGCTGACTAGGTTGACGCCGTGGCTTTCCGTCAGCCAGATATTGCCCCAGTCGTTTAACGCAATCCGGATCACATAAACCAGTACATAAGAGACACCCAGCAGCCAGATCATCGGATTTTGCAGCATTGTGGTGCGCAACATTTGCCACAGACCCATCGGCGGACTTTGTTGTTCCTGACGTAACTCCAGCGGATCGTGACGCCAGTGACCCACCGTCGGTAATCCCTCTTCCTGGGGCGTGCCTTTGAGTTGTAGCGTTAACCAGATCCCTAATGCCATGCTGATAATCCCCGGTGTCAGCATCGCGGCCTGCCAGCCCCACCAGTGGGCGGCAAAGGCGCTAATCAGCGGAATAATCGCTCCGCCAATGTTGATCGACATATTCCAGCAGCCCCACCAGAAACCACGTTCATTACGGGAGTACCAATGGGTCAGTAAGCGGGCACACGGTGGCCACCCCCAGCCTTGAAAAAATCCGTTCAGTGTCCAGACCACAAGCAGAAGCGTAAGTGATTCGCCAAAGGCAAACACCATGTTCAATAGCCCAGTGGCGAACAAGCCGACGCCCATAAAACCGCGTTGTCCGTGGCTGTCATGCCACAGTCCGGCGGTAAATTTCGACAATCCGTAGCTGAGATAAAACAGCGAACCCAGCAGGCCAATGTCGCCTTTATCCAGTCCGAGGTCGGTTTGCAGCGCCGGAAGGACGTAATTCACGCTTTTTCGCGTCAGATAAAATGCGGCGTAGCCAATAATCATGCACATCAGCAATCGCGGACGTAATGTCCGGTAGCATTGATTAATCTCTCTCGCTGAACGCGCGTGCATGGTCGTCTCCATGTTGCTGACTATATGAAAATGAAAGTGAAAGAGGATGAGAGAAAATCCGGGATGCCTAAGACTTTTTCCTGGTTATCCGGCGATTTGTTGCAAAAATGTGGGCAGGTTAACAATTACTCGCGTACCGTTATGTTTTTCGAGCGTTAAGTCGCCGCCCAGGGCACTGACGCGTTCACGCATCCCCTGAATGCCAAATCCGGTCATTTTCCCGCTGGCGATTCCTATACCGTTGTCGCTGACCTCCAGGTGCAATATCTCTCCCTGCTGGCGCAGAATAATCGTCACTTCGCTGGCTTCGGCGTGTTTACAGACGTTATTGAGTAACTCCTGCAATAACCGATACAGTGTAAAGCGAACCGTTTCGTTTTCTGGCGTGGTGGTTAGTTGATAGGTAAACTGGCAATGAATGCCGCGTTCACTAAAGGCAAATTCATTAATCAGATGAAGTAATGCTTCGCGGAATGTCAGTTCATCAAGCGCGGGTGGCCGCAACTGGCGCAGCAACTGGCGGGTGGAGAGATGAATGCGGCGGGCGAGTTCGTTGATTTGGCTAGCTGCGGAATGAACTTGCGCCGGATCGCGTGCCCGCGTCACCAGTTGCGACTGGATCTGAATGGCGGTAATGTTCTGACCGATTTCGTCGTGCAGCTCGCGAGCCAGGCTTTTACGCGTGTCTTCCTCGGTGTGGATCAGCTTTTCAGCCAATGCCCGCCGTGCTGCCAGTTCTGCCTCCAGTCGCTGACGGTAATGATGCAGGTTTAGCGCCAGATGTTGCTGGCGACTGATGGCAATGCCCAGGCCAATTCCCAGCAATGCCTGGGTTGCGAGAAAAATCTCCAGTTCCACCAGGTTACTAAAGCCCACGCCAATCTGGCGGGCAATAGTGATCATCATGCTGCCCAAAAGCCCCGAGAGTACGCCACCTTGCCAGCCAAATTTCCAGGCCATGACCACATTGGGTAGAAATACCACGATCAGCAGCAGGCGTTCGATTTCAGGCGACAACACCATCTGGGTGCCGATACCAATAATAAAAAATAGGCTACACCAGATGATTAAAGAGGTTCGCAAGGGGGGATTATGCGTATCGAGTCTCAGAAGCTGATAGCGATGCTGCTGGCGCAGAAACTCAAAGATGAGATAGACAAACGGCGTCAACAATACGCCGCCGGTAAATGAGGTCAGACCGGGCAGCATTATTGGGCCTGACATAAAAGGGGTTAGCATGGCTGTATTCAGCAATGAAGCTGCTGTTACTGAGGCTAACAGCAACGTCAGACGCTGCCAGTAAAGTGGAAAACGGTGCCAGACGTTTTGTGCAAGGATGGCAGGAAGCAGGCTAATAACCGGCGTTGCCAGCATGAGATAGCCGTTCAACAGTTGCTCGCTGTGCAGCCAGAACATCATCAGCAAAGGGGGGAGCACCAACGCAGGCCAGTAACGGCGAGAGAGCAAAATAAGAAGAGCGAGGTAAACTCCGTGCGGCAGAAATAACACTGCCTGTTGACCGTTATTGGTCAGATAAAAGCTGAGCGTCCACAACATCAGCCAGCCGCTTCCCCATGCCAGCACAATAAACAGCGAAATCACCCAATGACGAAGGTTACGCGACATTAATGCCCCGCCAGCAGATGGTGATTGAGTGCAAAATGCACCAGCTCAATGGTGCTATGACAGTTCAGTTTTCCCAGCACGTTGGCGCGATGTACATGTACCGTTTTATGGCTGAGTTCGAGCTTAAAGGCGATCTCTTTTACACTGTCGCCTTTGACTAATAAATCAAACACTTCACGTTCTCGTGGGGTGAGAATTTCCAGCGCCTGGGCGGGTTGCCCGCCGCCGCGTAAAGCCCGAATTGCATCGGCGCAGAGATAATGCCCGCCCATCCCGACCGAGCGCACCGCCTGCACTAACTCTTCCGGCCCACAGCGTTTGGTCAAATAGCCGCTGGCACCAGCATCCAAAGCGCTTTGTACAAAGGTTGGCGTGTCATAAATGCTAAGAATAATGGCGCGGAATTGCGGTTTTTGTGCACGTAGACGCTTAAGCAGACTGAGGCCGTTTTCGTCCGGCATGGCAATATCAATGACGGCAACATTAACGTCATTATGAGTTAATGCCGACCATGCCTGCGCGGCACAACTGTACTGACCAATGACCTCCAGATCGTCTTCCAGAGATAGTAACTGTGCGAAGCCAGAGCGCACCACCACATGGTCATCCACCAGCACAACCCTAATCATACTTTTCTTCTCTTATTATCTCATTCTCCTATCATGCATCACGGCGCGTCGCTGGCAATCAACCAGCGACAGATATGGAATGGATGTAACAAAATGGCAATAATTTGCCGGAGAGCGAACATCTGATCTGGTTTGTGAATCGGCATGCTACATTCGCCCAAGCTGCAAAATGCGTAAACTCGCTAACCATTGCCAGTTTTTTTCTAAAAACGCTTTGTTCTTAACAAGACGTTTTAATTCCTTTATCAAACTGACCCGCAACGAAATACTGCTCCCATAACAAGACAGGGGAGCAGACAATCATGGCAATTTCATCGCGTAACACACTTCTTGCCGCACTGGCATTCATCGCTTTTCAGGCACAGGCGGTGAACGTCACCGTGGCCTATCAAACCTCCGCTGAACCGGCGAAAGTGGCTCAGGCTGATAACACCTTTGCTAAAGAGAGCGGGGCGACGGTGGACTGGCGCAAGTTTGACAGCGGAGCCAGCATCGTGCGGGCGCTGGCTTCAGGCGATGTCCAAATCGGTAACCTCGGTTCCAGCCCATTAGCGGTGGCAGCCAGCCAACAGGTGCCGATTGAAGTCTTCTTACTGGCGTCAAAACTGGGTAACTCCGAAGCGCTGGTGGTGAAGAAAACCATCAGCAAACCCGAAGATCTCATTGGCAAACGCATTGCCGTACCGTTTATCTCCACCACGCATTACAGCTTGCTGGCGGCGCTGAAACACTGGGGCATAAAACCCGGACAAGTGGAGATTGTGAACCTGCAGCCGCCCGCGATTATCGCCGCCTGGCAGAGGGGAGACATTGATGGTGCTTATGTCTGGGCACCGGCGGTTAACGCCCTGGAAAAAGACGGCAAGGTGCTGACCGATTCTGAACAGGTCGGGCAGTGGGGCGCGCCGACACTGGACGTCTGGGTGGTGCGCAAAGATTTTGCCGAGAAACATCCTGAGGTAGTGAAAGCGTTCGCTAAAAGCGCCATCGATGCTCAGCAACCGTACATTGCTAACCCAGACGCGTGGCTGAAACAGCCGGAAAACATCAGCAAACTGGCGCGTTTAAGCGGCGTGCCGGAAGGTGACGTTCCGGGGCTGGTGAAGGGGAATACCTATCTGACGCCGCAGCAACAAACGGCAGAACTGACTGGACCGGTGAACAAAGCGATCATCGATACCGCGCAGTTTTTGAAAGATCAGGGCAAAGTCCCTGCCGTGGCGAATGATTACAGCCAGTACGTGACCTCGCGCTTTGTGCAATAAAAGGAGGCGCAGATGCTGCAAATCTCTCATCTTTACGCCGATTATGGCGGCAAACCGGCGTTGGAAGATATCAACCTGACGCTGGAAAGCGGCGAGCTTCTGGTGGTTCTGGGACCGTCTGGCTGCGGCAAAACCACCTTGCTGAATCTGATTGCCGGTTTTGTGCCTTATCAGCATGGCAGCATTCAACTGGCGGGTAAGTGCATTGAGGGACCGGGCGCAGAGCGGGGCGTGGTTTTTCAGAATGAAGGGCTGTTGCCGTGGCGTAATGTGGTAGACAACGTGGCATTCGGCCTGCAACTGGCAGGTGTAGAGAAAGTACAGCGCCTGGAAATCGCGCACCAGATGCTGAAAAAAGTGGGGCTAGAAGGCGCAGAAAAACGCTACATTTGGCAGCTTTCCGGCGGTCAACGTCAGCGGGTGGGGATTGCCCGCGCGTTGGCGGCGAATCCTCAGCTGTTATTACTCGACGAACCATTTGGCGCGCTGGATGCCTTCACCCGCGACCAAATGCAAACCCTGCTGCTGAAACTCTGGCAGGAGACGGGCAAGCAGGTGCTGTTGATTACCCACGATATAGAAGAAGCGGTGTTTATGGCGACTGAGCTGGTACTGCTTTCACCCGGCCCTGGCCGTGTGTTGGAACGGCTGCCGCTCAACTTCGCCCGCCGCTTTGTTGCCGGGGAACCGAGCCGCAGCATCAAGTCCGATCCACAATTCATCGCCATGCGCGAATATGTTTTAAGCCGCGTATTTGAGCAACGGGAGGCGTTCTCATGAGTGTGCTCATTAATGAAAAACTGCATTCGCATCGGCTGAAATGGCGCTGGCCGCTCTCGCGTCAGGTGACCTTAAGCATTGGCACGTTAGCGGTTTTACTCACGGTATGGTGGGCGGTGGCGGCGCTGCAACTGATTAGCCCGCTGTTTTTGCCGCCGCCGCAACAGGTACTGGCAAAACTACTCACCATTGCAGGACCGCAGGGATTTATGGACGCCACCTTGTGGCAGCATCTGGCAGCCAGCCTGACGCGCATTATGTTCGCGTTACTTGCGGCAGTGTTAATCGGCATTCCGGTTGGGATCGCCATGGGGCTAAGTCCGACGGTGCGGGGCATTCTGGATCCGATAATCGAGCTTTATCGTCCGGTGCCGCCGCTGGCTTATTTGCCGTTGATGGTGATCTGGTTTGGTATTGGTGAAACCTCAAAGATCTTACTGATCTATTTAGCGATTTTTGCGCCGGTGGCGATGTCGGCGCTGGCGGGGGTGAAAAGCGCGCAGCAGGTTCGCATTCGTGCCGCCCAGTCGCTGGGTGCCAGCCGTGCGCAGGTGCTGTGGTTTGTTATTTTGCCCGGCGCGCTGCCGGAAATTCTCACCGGATTACGCATTGGTCTGGGTGTGGGCTGGTCTACCCTGGTGGCGGCGGAGTTGATTGCCGCGACGCGCGGTTTGGGTTTTATGGTCCAGTCAGCGGGTGAATTTCTCGCGACTGACGTGGTGCTGGCGGGGATCGCGGTGATTGCGATTATCGCCTTTCTTTTAGAACTGGGTCTGCGCGCGTTACAGCGCCGCCTGACGCCCTGGCATGGAGAAGTACAATGAGTGAACGTCTGAGCATTACCCCGCTGGGGCCGTATATTGGCGCACAAATTACGGGTGTCGACCTGACGCGCCCGTTAAGTGATAACCAGTTTGAACAGCTTTACCATGCGGTACTGCGTCATCAGGTGGTGTTTCTGCGTGAACAGGCCATTACGCCGCAGCAGCAACGCGCGCTGGCCCAACGTTTTGGCGAACTGCATATTCATCCTGTTTACCCTCATGCCGAAGGGGTTGACGAGATTATCGTACTGGATACTCATAACGATAATCCGCCGGATAACGATAACTGGCACACCGATGTGACATTTATTGAAACGCCACCCGCAGGGGCGATTCTGGCGGCGAAAGAGTTACCCTCGACCGGCGGCGATACGCTATGGAGCAGCGGTATTGCGGCCTATGAGGCGCTCTCAGTTCCCTTCCGTCAACTATTGAGCGGGTTACGTGCGGAGCATGATTTCCGTAAATCGTTCCCGGAATACAAGTACCGCAAAACCGAGGAGGAGCATCAACGCTGGCACGAGGCGGTCGCGAAAAATCCACCGTTACTCCATCCGGTTGTGCGAACGCATCCGGTGACCGGTAAACAGGCGCTGTTTGTGAACGAAGGCTTTACTACGCGAATTGTTGACGTCAGCGAGAAAGAGAGCGAAGCCTTGTTAGGTTTTTTGTTTGCCCATATCACTAAACCGGAGTTTCAGGTACGTTGGCGCTGGCAACCGAATGATATTGCGATTTGGGATAACCGAGTGACTCAGCACTATGCCAATGCGGATTACCTGCCACAGCGGCGGATTATGCATCGGGCGACGATTCTTGGGGAGATTCCGTTTTATCGGGCGGGGTAAAGGGGAAATGCCGGGTTGGATAACCCGGCATAATGATCATTAACGCAGAATCTTCTTCTCAGCCAGATCCAGCGCAAAGTAGCTGAAAATCAGATCCGCACCCGCACGCTTAATTGAACCTAAGCTTTCGAGCACGACTTTCTCTTCATCTATAGCACCCGCCAGCGCGGCGAACTTAATCATCGCGTACTCACCGCTCACCTGATACGCACCAATCGGCAATTCAGTACGCTCACGCAGCTCACGCACGATGTCGAGGTACGCTCCGGCTGGTTTAACCATCAGGCAGTCTGCGCCCTGGGCTTCATCCAGCAGTGACTCACGAATCGCCTCGCGACGGTTCATTGGGTTCATCTGATAACTTTTGCGGTCGCCTTTTAATGCGCTTCCGGCAGCTTCACGGAACGGACCATAAAAGGAAGAGGCGAACTTGGTCGAATACGACATGATCGCCGTATCTTTAAAGCCCGCAGCGTCCAGCGCCTGGCGAATCGCTTGTACCTGGCCATCCATTGCGGCGGAAGGGGCGATGAAGTCTGCACCTGCAGCAGCTGCAACCACGGCCTGCTTGCCTAAATTTTCCAGGGTCGCGTCGTTGTCCACGCCATGCTCGCACAGCACACCGCAGTGACCGTGAGATGTGTATTCACAGAAGCAGGTGTCTGACATAACGATCATTTCTGGCACGGTCTGCTTGCAGATGCGCGACATACGCGCCACCAGACCATCTTCCCGCCAGGCATCGCTGCCGGTTTCATCGGTATGGTGAGAGATGCCGAAAGTCATCACGGAACGAATACCGGCGTTGGCGATGCGTTCAATTTCGCGTGCCAGATGTTTCTCTGGAATGCGCATCACGCCTGGCATGGCTTCAACGGCTTTGTAGTCGTCAATTTCTTCTTCAACAAAGATCGGCAACACCAGGTCGTTAAGGCTAAGTGTTGTCTCTTCAAACATAGCGCGCAGCGCAGGAGATTTGCGCAGGCGACGAGGGCGTTGGATTAAATCTGTCATGGTCTGCCTGATGTTTGTGGAATCGAGGGGCATAGTATACCTGAAGCAGGGTGGGGATGTTTTACGAAAGTTGTCGCGATGTTGACAAGAAGAGAATGAATGAGAGGTCAGGACATCTTTGTAATAGAAATAGCAATAAATTTATATTCATTGAAAATATTTTTAATTTTTATTTATAGCTATAGGTTATTGTTTTTGGGGATTTGGTGACGTTTTCAAAAAGTGAATAGCGTAAAGTTCATTGCGTATTGATACATTATTTGTCTAGTTTGGTTGTTTTATATTTTTATGGTCTATGCTTTAAAATTGGCGCTTTCATTAACCTATTGAAATAATGTATTTTTGTTATTTATTTCTTTATGTGTGTTCACGTGCTTTATATATGTCCGCAATCGGACTTAGGGGAAAGAATAATTGAACCATTCCTCTATAACGCCGCATAATCGTAAACGCGAAACATAATATGTTTTCTATGCATTGATAATTGATGGATCAACTTATTACGTCCCTGAGGAGGGATGACAAATGCACTCCTGGAAAAAGAAACTTGTAGTATCACAATTAGCATTGGCTTGCACTCTGGCTATCACCTCTCAGGCTAATGCAGCGACCAACGATATTTCTGGTCAAACTTACAATACTTTCCATCACTACAACGACGCCACCTATGCTGATGACGTTTACTATGATGGTTATGTAGGCTGGAATAACTATGCCGCTGATAGTTATTACAACGGCGATATCTATCCGGTCATTAATAACGCTACCGTTAACGGCGTGATTTCTACCTACTATCTGGACGATGGTATTTCTACTAATACCAACGCCAATAGCCTGACAATCAAAAACAGCACTATTCACGGCATGATTTATTCCGAGTGCATGACAACTGATTGTGCTGATCGTGCGGATGACTACTACCATGATCGTCTGGCGCTGACCGTTGATAATTCAACGATCGATGACAACTACGAACACTACACATATAACGGCACTTACAATAATGCCGCTGACACTCATGTTGTAAATGTATTTAACATTGGTACTGCCATCACTCTGGATCAGGAAGTTGATCTGTCCATCTCTAATAACTCTCATGTAGCTGGTATTACGCTGACTCAGGGTTATGAGTGGGAAGATATCGACGACAACACTGTCAGCACTGGTGTAAACAGCAGCGAAGTATTTAATAACACCATCACTGTTAAAGATTCTACCGTGACCTCTGGTTCATGGACTGATGAAGGTACTACTGGTTGGTTTGGTAATACTGGTAATGCTAGTGATTACAATGGTGATGGGTGGAATGCTGATGATGTTGCATTAGCTGTTATTGCACATCCTGCTGCTGATAACGCTATGCAAACCACTGCCACATTCGATAATTCCACACTGATGGGCGATGTATTCTTCTCAAGTAATTTTGATGAGAACTTCTTCCCACAAGGTCGTGATAGCTATCGTGATGCTGACGGTGATGTAGATACTAACGGTTGGGATGGTACTGATCGCCTGGATCTGACCCTGAACAATGGCAGCAAGTGGGTTGGTGCGGCAATGTCTGCGCATCAGGTTGATCTGGGGACAGATACCGATGGCGACGGTGATGTTGATAACGATACCCTTGATGGTAAGATCGATAAAAACAGCCCGCTGGATGGCATTTACGATGCTTATGCGATGGGGTCCGACGCAACTGCAACTCTGATCGACATCGCAGCGAACAGCCTGTGGCCTTTATCAACTGTTGGTGTAGAAAACAGCGACTCTGAATACAGCGAATTTGATCACATCATCGGTAACGAAGTTTACCAGAGCGGTCTGTTCAATGTGACCCTGAACACCGGTTCACAGTGGGATACCACCAAAACTTCTCTGATCGACACCCTGAGCATCAACAGTGGTTCAACTGTTAATGTTGCTGATTCAACGCTGATTTCTGACTCTATCTCTCTGACTGGTCTTTCTGCGCTGAACATCAATGAAGATGGTCATGTTGCAACTGATTCACTGACTATCGACAACAGTACCGTAACCATTTCTGATGAAGTTTCTGCTGGCTGGGCTGTAGGTGATGCTGCTCTGTATGCCAACAACATCAAAGTGACTAACGACGGTATCCTGGATGTAGGTAACACTGCTGCGAATGCTCTGCAGGTTGATACTCTGAACCTGACCAGCACTACTGATACCAGTGGTAACATTCACGCTGGTGTGTTCAACATCGAAAGCAACCGCTTCGTACTTGATGCCGACCTGACCAACGACCGTACCAACGATACTACCAAGTCAAACTACGGTTATGGTTTAATCGCAATGAACTCTGATGGTCACCTGACCATTAACGGTAACGGCGATAACGACAACACTGCTTCTATCGAAGCTGGTCAGAACGAAGTTGATAACAACGGTGACCATGTTGCAGCGGCAACTGGTAACTACAAAGTTCGTATCGACAACGCTACTGGTGCTGGTTCTATTGCTGACTACAACGGCAACGAGCTGATCTATGTTAACGACAAAAACAGCAACGCGACCTTCTCTGCTGCTAACAAAGCTGACCTGGGTGCATACACCTATCAGGCTGAGCAGCGTGGTAACACCGTTGTTCTGCAACAGATGGAGCTGACCGACTACGCTAACATGGCGCTGAGCATCCCGTCTGCAAACACCAATATCTGGAACCTGGAACAAGACACCGTTGGTACTCGTCTGACCAACTCTCGTCATGGCCTGGCTGATAACGGCGGCGCATGGGTAAGCTACTTCGGTGGTAACTTCAACGGCGACAACGGCACCATTAACTATGATCAGGATGTAAACGGCATCATGGTCGGTGTTGATACCAAAGTTGACGGTAACAACGCTAAGTGGATCGTCGGTGCGGCTGCAGGCTTCGCTAAAGGTGATATGAATGACCGTTCTGGTCAGGTGGATCAAGACAGCCAGACTGCCTACATCTACTCTTCTGCTCACTTCGCGAACAACGTCTTTGTTGATGGTAGCTTGAGCTACTCTCACTTCAACAACGACCTGTCTGCAACCATGAGCAACGGTACTTACGTTGACGGTAGCACCAACTCTGACGCTTGGGGCTTCGGTTTGAAAGCCGGTTACGACTTCAAACTGGGTGATGCTGGTTACGTGACTCCTTACGGCAGCATTTCTGGTCTGTTCCAGTCTGGTGATGACTACCAGCTGAGCAACGACATGAAAGTTGACGGTCAGTCTTACGACAGCATGCGTTATGAACTGGGTGTAGATGCAGGTTATACCTTCACCTACAGCGAAGACCAGGCTCTGACTCCGTACTTCAAACTGGCTTACGTCTACGACGACTCTAACAACGATAACGATGTGAACGGTGATTCCATCGATAACGGTACTGAAGGGTCTGCGGTACGTGTTGGTCTGGGTACTCAGTTCAGCTTCACCAAGAACTTCAGCGCCTATACCGATGCTAACTACCTCGGTGGTGGTGACGTAGATCAAGATTGGTCCGCGAATGTGGGTGTTAAATATACCTGGTAATATTCTTCACTCCGAAGAAATAGGTAATTTAATCTAAATAATGCCCGTCAAGGATTTGACGGGCATTACTGCAAAGGACGCGCAAATGTTATCTGTAGTTAAACCTCTTCAGGAATTTGGTAAGCTCGATAAATGTTTGTCCAGATACGGCACGCGCTTCGAGTTTAATAATGAAAAGCAAGTTATATTTTCAAGTGATGTCAATAGCGAAGATACTTTCGTTATTTTAGAGGGCGTTATCTCTTTGCGTAGAGAAGAAAACGTACTTATCGGTATTACCCAGGCTCCTTATATTATGGGACTGGCTGATGGATTGATGAAAAACGATATACCATACAAATTAATATCAGAAGGAAATTGTACGGGATATCATCTGCCAGCCAAACAAACCATTACGCTTATTGAACAAAATCAACTCTGGCGAGACGCTTTTTACTGGTTAGCCTGGCAAAATAGAATTCTGGAATTACGCGATGTGCAGCTCATTGGACATAATTCCTACGAACAAATCCGCGCCACGTTATTATCAATGATTGACTGGAATGAAGAATTGCGCTCACGTATTGGCGTGATGAATTATATCCATCAACGTACACGCATATCGCGTTCTGTCGTCGCAGAAGTTCTCGCTGCTTTACGTAAAGGCGGCTATATCGAAATGAATAAAGGCAAACTGGTTGCTATCAACCGTTTGCCTTCAGAGTATTAATCAGGACGCGGGGATGACCAACGGTTTATTCCCGCTCAGTTCGGTCACCAGGTCATTGATGCCATCGCTCATATTTTTAAAGCGCGTCAACGGCGAACGAGTAACCACCACAAACGCGCCAATATTCTTCTGCGGGATCATCGCCATATAGGTAATGAAACCGCCACCACCACCTGTCTTCTGAATAATCCCTGGACGACCCTCTTTCGGGGCCATATATACCCAGCCTAAACCAAGCGCATCCGCTTTGCCGGGGACATCCATGCCAATCACTTTTGTAAACTGCGCTCGCTGATAAATCAACGTCTGCATGCGATCTGCCTGGTTACTGCGCTGATAAAAATCAGATGACAAATACTGCTGCATCCAGCGCATCATATCGCCAGGCGTGGAATAGACTCCGCCGCTGCCAATTGCCGCCAGCGTGTTATTGCATGGACTGGCACCGCGCTCAGCAACCATTAAACGTCGGCACTGATCCGGCGATGGAGTGTAGGTCGTGTCTTTCATCCCCAACGGACGGGTAATCTGCTCTTCAAACAACTGGGTATAAGGCTTGCCGGAAGCATTCGCCAGTGCATCTGCCAGCAGGTCGAACGCAAGGTTAGAGTATGCCGCCTGACTGCCTGGCGCGGCTTTCAGCTTCGCCGTAGAAAGGTATTTCCAGCGTTGCTCGCGCGTTGGCCAGACAAACACTGGACGATGTGCCGCACCTCCCGGCTGTTCACGGGGCAGGGCACTGGTATGGGTTGCCAGATTCACCAGGGTAATAGGCGTGCCATTGTAAGTCGGCACGCGTGCGCCTGGTGGAGCATATTTACTTAGCGGATCGTTTAACTTCACGGTCCCCTGGTCGAGCAATTTCACCAGCAACTCACTGGTCATTAGCTTGGTAAGCGAAGCAATACGCACGACCGAATCCAGCTGCGGGCGAACGTTATTACCCGGGCGCGTTTCGCCATAACTGCGAAAGACGCGCTGGTTACCGTCGATAACAACCAGCGCCATCCCCGTGGCACCACTGCCATAAAAAATATGATCGGCATAACGATCGACAATATCAGAGGCGAACTCCGGTTCAGTGATCGGCTGCGCCGCATGGACGGGGGTCAATAACGCCGCACAAAGCACGGCAGAAAAAAGCAGACTACGTTTCAACGGTGGTGTCCATAGATTGAATGAAGGTAACTGAGCGTATTTATACTACTCATTGATGGATTGCAAAGGGCGAATTAGTGCAATAATAGTGTTAAAAACGTAACGGCGCGTAAACACGATCTTTTTCCTGCTCACCAATGCCTGCATTTGTGATCCTGCGCGTGTTAATCCGCTAATGTAAATAATCTTTGGTTTGTGAAATCCGTCGAAACAATTCTTATGGTCAGGCTGGCGAACTATGCGCCTTGCTATGGGTCACAATGGGCGGTTTCATTTGGCTGATTCTATGTAGCGGTCATGCGGTTAATACACAGCAGTTGTTAAAACGATAAGAAGTTAGCAGGAGTGCATATGTTTAAGTCTTTTTTCCCAAAGCCGGGAACGTTTTTTCTCTCGGCCTTTGTTTGGGCATTGATTGCCGTTATCTTCTGGCAAGCCGGTGGGGGGGACTGGGTGGCGCGCATCACCGGAGCTTCCGGGCAGATCCCAATTAGCGCCGCGCGTTTCTGGTCGTTAGATTTCCTGATTTTTTACGCTTACTACATTGTTTGCGTAGGGCTTTTTGCACTGTTCTGGTTTATTTATAGCCCGCATCGTTGGCAATACTGGTCAATACTCGGTACTGCGTTGATAATCTTCGTCACTTGGTTTTTGGTGGAAGTTGGAGTTGCCGTCAACGCCTGGTATGCGCCGTTTTATGATCTGATTCAAACTGCGCTAAGTTCGCCGCATAAAGTCACTATCGAACAATTTTACCGCGAAGTGGGCGTCTTTCTGGGGATTGCGCTGATCGCGGTGGTGATCAGTGTGCTGAACAACTTCTTTGTCAGTCACTACGTGTTCCGCTGGCGTACGGCGATGAACGAATATTACATGGCGAACTGGCAACAACTGCGTCATATCGAAGGTGCCGCCCAGCGTGTGCAGGAAGACACCATGCGTTTTGCTTCAACGCTTGAGAATATGGGCGTCAGTTTTATCAACGCTATCATGACGTTGATCGCCTTCCTGCCGGTACTGGTAACGCTCTCTGCGCATGTGCCGGAGCTGCCGATTGTCGGGCATATTCCGTATGGTCTGGTGATTGCTGCTATCGTATGGTCGTTGATGGGGACCGGATTGCTGGCAGTGGTAGGGATCAAACTGCCGGGACTGGAGTTTAAAAATCAGCGTGTAGAGGCTGCCTACCGTAAAGAGTTGGTTTATGGTGAAGACGATGCATCGCGCGCGACGCCGCCTACGGTACGCGAGCTGTTTAGCGCCGTGCGGAAAAACTATTTCCGCCTCTATTTTCACTATATGTATTTCAACATCGCCCGCATTCTCTATTTGCAGGTCGATAACGTTTTCGGTTTGTTCTTGCTGTTTCCGTCGATTGTTGCCGGTACGATTACGCTCGGCCTGATGACGCAGATTACCAACGTTTTTGGTCAGGTTCGCGGTGCTTTTCAGTACCTGATTAACTCATGGACCACGCTGGTTGAGTTGATGTCTATCTACAAACGTCTGCGCAGCTTTGAACATGAGCTGGATGGTGACAAAATTCAGGAAGTAACCCATACCTTGAGTTAAAAAGGAGAAGTAATGTCGCGCGTCAATCATCTATCTTCGCTTTCGTTGTTGGCGGTTCTGGTTTTAGCAGGGTGTAGTAGTCAGGCTCCGCAACCGTTGAAAAAGGGCGAAAAAGCGATAGATGTGGCGAGCGTCGTGCGGCAGAAGATGCCCGCGAGCGTGAAAGACCGCGATGCCTGGGCGAAAGATCTCGCCACCACGTTTGAAAGTCAGGGGCTGGCACCGACGCTGGAAAATGTCTGCTCGGTGCTGGCGGTGGCGCAGCAGGAGTCAAATTATCAGGCAGATCCGCCCGTTCCGGGCTTAAGCAAGATAGCATGGCAAGAGATTGACCGTCGTGCCGAACGGATGCACATCCCTGCTTTTCTGGTTCATACCGCGCTAAAAATCAAATCGCCAAACGGTAAAAGTTATAGTGAGCGGTTAGATTCTGTGCGTACAGAAAAGCAATTAAGCGCGATTTTTGACGATTTGATCAGCATGGTGCCAATGGGGCAGACGCTGTTTGGTTCGCTTAATCCGGTACGTACCGGTGGACCGATGCAGGTCAGCATTGCGTTTGCCGAACAGCATACCAAAGGGTATCCGTGGAAAATGGACGGTACAGTCCGTCAGGAAGTCTTCAGTCGCCGCGGCGGATTGTGGTTCGGTACTTACCATTTACTGAATTATCCCGCCAGTTATAGCGCGCCGATATACCGTTTTGCCGATTTTAACGCTGGCTGGTACGCCAGCCGTAATGCCGCTTTTCAGAACGCGGTCAGTAAGGCCACTGGCATAAAGCTGGCGCTGGACGGTGATTTAATTCGTTACGACAGTAAAGAACCTGGGAAAACAGAGCTGGCAACGCGCAAACTGGCAGGCAAACTGGGGATGAGCGACAGCGAAATTCGCCGTCAGTTAGAGAAAGGGGACAGCTTCTCTTTTGAGGAGACGGCGCTGTACAAGAAAGTTTATCAACTTGCCGAAGCGAAAACGGGTAGATCACTACCCCGCGAAATGTTGCCCGGCATCCAACTGGAAAGCCCGAAAATTACCCGCAATCTGACTACGGCCTGGTTTGCGAAGCGCGTAGACGAACGGCGGGCGCGTTGTATGAAACAGTAAGCAAAAGGCAACGCCAGGCCAGATAAGGCATTTTAGGCCGCATCTGGCAACCTACTCTTACTGGCGGCGATGTCGCCAGTGCAGCCATAGCGCCACCACTGCAAAAATGAAGCAGCCAATTAAAAATGGGATCAGCCCGAAAATGGTACCGACACCTAAACCAATTTCCACCCGTGGGCGGCCTGTTTCCTGAGCCTGCATTAAACGCTCATAGACGCCGGGCGCATGCACTAACAGGTTCAGCAATTGCGCCCCAGCCCAAAAGCAAAACAGCACAAACAACGCATAGGCAATGTTGCCAGGCGTAGAAGAGGCATTGCGATATTTTCCGCTAAACAGCGATTTTGACAGGGTGAAATCAGCCATAAAAACCTCCGGAAGTCATCTGCTTCTCTTCTGGTGTCATACCAGCGGCTTATGGCAAGTCTGACAGGTCATTAAGATTGTCAATATCAGAATCATGGTAAATTGATGTTGGGAATATTCCCGAAGCGGGAATATTTGTCACGAGTCACAAAACGGTAACTTTAAGTTAAATTTTTTAACGATACGGGAAATGCTGTCTACCCCACAGACGTAAGTTATCGATTATGCGAAGATGTTATTTTTCGTTAACGGAGCTGCCATGAGTCTGCCTGTAAAAATTCGCCGTGACTGGCACTACTATGCGTTCGCCATTGGCCTGATATTCATTCTTAATGGCGTGGTGGGGTTACTGGGATTTGAAGCAAAAGGTTGGCAGACCTATGCCGTTGGTCTGGTGACGTGGGTGATTAGTTTCTGGCTCGCGGGGCTGATTATTCGTCGTCGCGATGAAGAAACTGAAAACGCCCAATAACAGAGGATTGGGCGTTCTGGGGGCTGACAAAGTGCTCGTTGTTTTTGCCGGATGCGGCGCGAACGCCTTATCCTGCCTACAAAATCAGTATATTGCAATTATCTTGTAGGCCTGATAAGCAAAGCGCATCAGGCAATCTTACAGTCTTAAATGCCCAATAACAGTTATTGGGCATTTAAAAATTACATTGTGGTTTTCAATGCGTTATCCGCAGCGTGACGCTCCAGCGCCAACTCGATCAGACGTGTGATCAGGTCGGTGTAACCCAAACCGCTGGCTTGCCACAGCTTCGGATACATACTGATGTTGGTGAAGCCTGGCAGTGTGTTGATCTCGTTGATTACCACTTCGTTCTCTGGGGTTAAAAACACGTCTACACGCGCCATGCCTGCGCAACCCAACGTTTGATAAGCCTGAACGGCAATTGCCCGGATCTTATCGTTAATTTCAGGCGTAATGGCTGCTGGAACCACCACTTTCGCGCCATCTTCGTCAATGTACTTGGTGTCGTAGGCATAGAAATCGCTGGTTAGTACGATCTCGCCACAGGTACTGGCTTGCGGATTGTCGTTGCCCAGAACCGCGCATTCGATCTCACGACCTTTGATCCCTTGCTCAACGATCACTTTATGATCGAACTCGAACGCCAGATCGACGGCAATTGCGTACTCTTCTTCACTGGTTACTTTGCTGACACCAACAGAAGAGCCTTGGTTAGCGGGTTTTACAAACAGCGGTAACCCCAGTTTTGACTTCACTTCGGCAAAACTGATGTTTTGACGATTGGTGCGTGTCAGGGTAATAAATGGCGCAATGTTCAGCCCGGCATCGCGTAGCAGACGTTTGGTGACATCTTTATCCATACAGGCTGCTGACGCCAGAACATCAGAACCCACAAACGGTAAATTGGCGACCCGCAGCATTCCCTGCAAGGAACCATCTTCGCCTAGCGTACCGTGAACAATCGGGAAAATGACATCCACCGTCGGCAATGGCTGACCGTTTTGCGCGTCGATAAGCTGATGCTCATGTTTACCAGGCACCTGCGCAAGACTGGTCGCCGAAGGGCGCAACGCAATATGGGCAGGATCGTCTGCATTTAGCAGATAATTGTTGGCATCGCTGACGTGCCATTGCCCTTGTTTATCAATGCCCAGCAGCACAACGTCGAAGCGACTTTTATCAATGGCATCGACAATGTTTTTTGCCGATTGCAAAGACACTTCATGTTCCGCTGATTTACCACCAAAAACGATTCCTACCCGCAGTTTTTCCATCTTGAAAACCTATCCCGTCTAACACAAAGTGCATACATTACCACGACAAAACGGGGGATTCGCGGCCTTCTGACAGAATGTTGCAATCTTCTACTGACAAAGTGTGCAACGTACTGGTGAAGAAAGTGCGTTATCTCAAAGATGTGCGCAAGATCACAAAAATGATGAACGGGAAGCTAATTTATTCCTGGTTTAAATGGCCATGCAGTGAGTTTTTTTCTCTTAATTATAAGTTGGCAAAGAGAATATATTTCATAACTTTTACTTATAATAAAGGTTGATAATTAAAAACCTATACTTTGTATGGTTACTTATTTAAATAAGAGAAACGTTTCGCTGATAAATATGGAAAAAATATTTGCGCAAAGTATTTCATTCGTCATAAAAATACTACCTCCAGACACTATGAAGTTGTGAAGCATAATGTTAACTTCTCCATACTTTGGATAAGGAAATACAGACATGAAAAATCTCATTGCTGAGTTGTTATTTAAGCTTGCCCAAAAAGAAGAAGAGTCGAAAGAACTGTGCGCGCAGGTAGAAGCACTGGAGATTATCGTCACTGCAATGCTTCGTAATATGGCGCAAAATGACCAACAGCGGTTGATTGATCAGGTAGAGGGGGCACTTTACGAGGTAAAGCCCGATGCCAGCATTCCTGACGACGATACGGAGCTGCTGCGCGATTATGTAAAGAAGTTATTGAAGCATCCTCGTCAGTAAAAAGGTAATCTTTTCAACAGCTGTCATAAAGCTGTCACGGCTGAGACTTATAGTCGCTTTGTTTTTATTTTTTAATGTATTTGTACATGGAGAAAATAAAGTGAAACAAAGCACTATTGCACTGGCACTCTTACCGTTACTGTTTACCCCTGTGACAAAAGCCCGGACACCAGAAATGCCTATTCTGGAAAACCGGGCTGCTCAGGGCGATATTACTGCACCCGGCGGTGCTCGCCGCTTAACGGGTGATCAGAGCGCCGCTCTGCGTGATTCTCTTAGCGATAAGCCTGCAAAAAATATTATTTTGCTGATTGGCGATGGGATGGGGGATTCGGAAATTACTGCCGCACGTAATTATGCCGAAGGTGCGGGCGGCTTTTTTAAAGGTATTGATGCCTTACCGCTTACCGGGCAATACACTCACTATGCGCTGAATAAAAAAACCGGCAAACCGGACTACGTTACCGACTCGGCTGCATCAGCAACTGCCTGGTCAACCGGTGTCAAAACCTATAATGGCGCATTGGGTGTCGATATTCATGAAAAAGATCACCCAACGATTCTGGAAATGGCAAAAGCCGCAGGGCTGGCGACCGGTAACGTTTCTACCGCAGAGTTGCAGGATGCCACTCCCGCCGCGTTGGTGGCGCATGTGACTTCGCGCAAATGCTACGGTCCGAGCGCGACCAGTGAAAAATGTCCGGGTAACGCGCTGGAAAAAGGCGGAAAAGGATCGATTACCGAACAGCTGCTTAACGCCCGTGCCGATGTTACGCTTGGCGGCGGCGCAAAAACCTTTGCGGAAACGGCAACCGCTGGTGAATGGCAGGGAAAAACGCTGCGTGAACAGGCGCAGGTGCGTGGTTATCAGTTAGTGAACGATGCTGCCTCGCTGAACGCGGTGACGGAAGCGAACCAGCAAAAACCCCTGCTTGGCCTGTTTGCTGACGGCAATATGCCAGTGCGCTGGCAAGGACCAAAAGCAACGTACCACGGCAATATCGACAAGCCCGCAGTTACCTGTACGCCTAATCCGCAACGTAATGACAGCGTACCGACCCTGGCGCAGATGACTGATAAAGCCATTGAATTGTTGAGTAAAAATGAGAAAGGCTTTTTCCTGCAAGTTGAAGGTGCATCAATCGATAAACAGGATCACGCGGCGAATCCTTGTGGGCAAATTGGCGAGACGGTCGATCTCGACGAAGCCGTACAACGGGCGCTGGAATTCGCTAAAAAGGATGGCAACACGCTGGTCATAGTCACCGCTGATCACGCCCACGCCAGCCAGATTGTCGCGCCGGACACCAAAGCGCCGGGCCTCACCCAGGCGCTAAATACCAAAGATGGCGCAGTGATGGTGATGAGTTACGGGAACTCCGAAGAGGATTCACAAGAACATACCGGTAGTCAGCTGCGTATTGCGGCGTATGGCCCACATGCCGCCAATGTCGTTGGACTGACCGACCAGACCGATCTCTTCTACACCATGAAAGCCGCCCTGGGGCTGAAATAAAACCGCGCCCGGCGGTGAATTTTCGCTGTCGGGTGGTTTTTTTGCTGTTAGCAACCAGACTTAATGGCAGATCACGGGCGCAAACGCTCATGGTTAAAACATGAAGAGGGATGGTGCTATGAAAATAACATTACTGGTTACCTTGCTTTTCGGACTGGTTTTTTTAACCACCGTCGGCGCTGCCGAGAGAACCTTAACCCCGCAACAACAGCGTATGACCTCCTGTAATCAGCAGGCGACGGCGCAGGCGTTGAAAGGGGATGCTCGTAAGACCTACATGAGTGATTGCCTGAAGAACAGCAAGTCTGCGCCAGGTGAAAAAAGTTTGACGCCACAGCAGCAAAAGATGCGCGAATGTAATAATCAAGCAACGCAACAATCTCTGAAAGGTGATGATCGTAATAAGTTTATGAGCGCCTGCCTCAAGAAAGCCGCCTGATACCTGATAGTGCTAACGGGTGAGCTACGAAAATGGCTCACCCGAAATTTCATACTTCTGCCTTTAGCCCCGTCTCTATAATTTGGGAAAATTGTTTCTGAATGTTCCCAAAAATAATGAATGATGAAAACTTTTTCAAAAAAGCGGCGGCGCATGGGGAGGAACCTCCTTTAACTCCTCAAAACGAACATCAGCGGTCCGGGCTGCGCTTCGCCCGTCGCGTCAGACTACCCCGCGCGGTTGGCCTGGCTGGCATGTTCTTACCGATTGCTTCAACGCTGGTTTCGCACCCGCCGCCGGGCTGGTGGTGGCTGGTGTTGGTCGGCTGGGCGTTCGTCTGGCCGCATTTAGCCTGGCAGATTGCGAGTAGGGCTGTCGATCCGCTTAGCCGGGAAATTTATAACTTAAAAACCGATGCAGTATTAGCGGGAATGTGGGTAGGCGTAATGGGCGTAAACGTGCTGCCTTCCACCGCGATGTTGATGATTATGTGTCTGAATTTGATGGGGGCAGGCGGCCCCCGTCTGTTTGTCGCGGGTCTGGTGTTGATGGTGGTTTCCTGCCTTGTCACCCTCGAACTGACGGGTATCACCGTGTCGTTCAATAGTGCGCCGCTGGAATGGTGGCTCTCCCTTCCCATTATCGTCATTTATCCTCTGCTGTTTGGCTGGGTCAGCTACCAGACGGCGACTAAACTGGCGGAACATAAACGCCGATTGCAGGTCATGAGTACCCGTGACGGTATGACGGGCGTGTATAACCGACGTCATTGGGAAACTATGTTACGCAATGAATTTGATAACTGTCGGCGGCATAACCGCGATGCGACATTACTGATTATCGATATCGACCATTTCAAGAGCATCAACGATACCTGGGGCCATGATGTGGGCGATGAAGCCATTGTTGCGCTTACCCGACAATTACAAATTACCCTGCGCGGTAGCGATGTGATTGGTCGGTTTGGTGGCGATGAGTTTGCGGTGATCATGTCCGGTACGCCAGCTGAGAGCGCCATTACCGCCATGTTACGGGTACATGAAGGGCTAAATACGTTACGTTTGCCGAATACACCGCAGGTGATGTTACGGATTAGTGTGGGTGTCGCGCCGCTGAATCCACAAATGAGTCACTATCGGGAGTGGTTGAAATCGGCAGATTTGGCGCTCTACAAAGCAAAGAAAGCCGGACGTAACCGCACCGAAGTGGCGGCCTGACGTCCGGCGAAAGTCATCAGGATTTGCTGAGTTTTTCTGATTTTTCCATACACTTCGTCATCGCTTCGATTACTGCGGCACGGAAGCCTTTCTCTTCCAGTACGCGTACCGCCTCAATGGTGGTGCCTCCCGGTGAGCAGACCATATCTTTCAGTGCCCCCGGATGTTCTCCCGTTTCCAGCACCATTTTTGCGGAACCCATTACCGCCTGAGCGGCAAATTTATACGCCTGGGCGCGTGGCATCCCGCCCAGCACGGCGGCGTCGGCCATCGCTTCGATAAACATAAAGACGTAGGCTGGCGAAGAACCGCTCACACCGACCACCGGGTGGATCATCGGCTCTGCAATCACTTCCGCTTCGCCAAAGCAGCGGAAAATATTCAGCACATCAGCAGTATCTTCTGGGGTCACCAGCGCGTTTGGCGTTATGGAGGTCATCCCGGCATTAACCAGTGCGGGAGTGTTCGGCATGGCGCGGATAATTTTCCGGTCATGGCCCAGCGCGCGGGCAAGCTGGTCGAGCGTGACACCCGCAGCAATAGAAACGACCAGAGAGTCTTTATTCAGGCTGGAGGTGATTTCGCTAAGCACTTTAATCATGATGCCCGGTTTAACGGCGGCGAAAATGATGTCGGCGATTTGCGCCACTTCCTGCGCCGATTCTGCGGCGTTGATGCCGAACTGGTCATGCAGGGCGGCGACTTTATCCGGGGAGGGGGTATATACCCAGATTTGCCCTGGAAGCACCTGACCGCTGGCAATCAGACCGCCGAGAATGGCTTTTCCCATATTGCCGCAGCCAATAAAACCGATTTTCTTTTCCATTGCCTCACTCCTGCCGTGAAATTCATTGTTTTGATAATCGCTGGCAGAAGCATAAACAGAACTATGCCGGAAGGCAAAAGCGCGACACAATAGAGAATTACCCAACAAAGGATGACTTTATGACAATTTGGGTGGATGCCGACGCGTGTCCCAATGTAATTAAAGAGATTTTGTATCGCGCGGCTGAACGTATGCAGATGCCGCTGGTACTGGTAGCAAACCAGAGTTTACGCGTACCGCCTTCGCGATTTATTCGAACGCTGCGCGTCGCGGCAGGTTTCGACGTTGCCGATAACGAAATTGTCCGGCAGTGTGAAGCTGGCGATTTGGTGATCACCGCAGATATTCCTTTGGCTGCTGAAGCCATCGAGAAAGGCGCTGCGGCGCTTAATCCACGCGGCGAACGTTACACACCAGCGACCATTCGTGAGCGCCTGACGATGCGTGATTTTATGGATACCTTACGCGCCAGTGGGATCCAGACCGGGGGACCAGATAGCCTTTCACAACGTGACCGCCAGGCCTTTGCCGCGGAGCTGGAGAAGTGGTGGCTGGAAGTGCAACGTAGTCGTGGCTGAATGTAATTTATTATTTACACTTCATTCTTGAAAATTTATTGGTATAGTAAGGGATGTATTAAAATTTTCACTTTAAGTGGAATTTTTTCTTTACAATCGAAATTGTACTAGTTTGATGGTATGATCGCTATTCTCATGACACCGGCTTTCGCCGCATTGCGACCTATTGGGGAAAACCCACGATGACACAACCTCTTTTTCTGATCGGGCCTCGGGGCTGTGGTAAAACAACGGTCGGAATGGCCCTTGCCGATTCGCTTAACCGTCGATTTGTCGATACCGACCAGTGGTTGCAATCACAGCTCAATATGACGGTCGCGGAGATCGTCGAAAGGGAAGAGTGGGCGGGATTCCGCGCGAGAGAAACGGCGGCGTTGGAAGCGGTAACTGCGCCATCCACCGTTATCGCCACGGGCGGCGGCATTATCCTGACGGAATTTAATCGTCACTTTATGCAAAATAACGGGATCGTGGTTTATTTGTGTGCGCCAGTATCAGTCCTGGTTAACCGACTGCAAGCTGCACCGGAAGAAGATTTACGGCCAACCTTAACGGGGAAACCGCTGAGCGAAGAAGTTCAGGAAGTGCTGGAAGAACGCGATGCGCTATATCGCGAAGTTGCGCATATTATCATCGATGCAACAAACGAACCCAGCCAGGTGATTTCTGAAATTCGCAGCGCCCTGGCACAGACGATCAATTGTTGATTTTCGAGCGCCTATACTTAACGTTCATCCCGTGAAATAAGGAAGAACGATGCCAACGAAACCGCCTTATCCTCGTGAAGCATATATAGTGACGATTGAAAAAGGAAAGCCAGGACAGACGGTAACCTGGTACCAACTCAGAGCCGATCATCCTAAACCAGACTCGTTGATCAGTGAACATCCGACCGCTCAGGAAGCGATGGATGCGAAAAAACGCTATGAGGACCCTGACAAAGAGTGACCGCATCAGACTGCTCGGAAGGGATTCTGAGTGCCACCACAAGGGATCTGCGTCACATTTTTCACAATTCATGTTTTTCAAATAATTAGAATATTAAACAATAACAATCCATTACTGGAATCATTTGGAATCTTTACATTATGCCGTGCAGGTCTGCTGCTACGCTTTTTGTCATTTGTAGCACAGGTAAGTGTCGGCAGTGGTGCTTAGCGCTTGCCCGGTAATTAACGACGAAATAAAAGTAAGGTGGAAGAACAATGAGTGCGTCGTTGGCGATCCTGACCATCGGCATTGTACCTATGCAGGAAGTTTTGCCGCTCCTGACAGAATACATTGACGAAGATAATATTTCCCATCATAGCCTGCTGGGGAAGTTAAGCCGCGAAGAAGTGATGGCGGAGTACGCGCCAGAAGCAGGCGAAGACACAATTCTCACATTATTAAATGACAACCAGCTGGCCCATGTTTCGCGTCGCAAAGTGGAGCGAGACCTGCAAGGTGTGGTTGAAGTGCTCGATAATCAGGGTTACGACGTCATTATATTAATGAGTACGGCAAACATTAGTAGTATGACCGCGCGTAATACGATCTTTCTTGAGCCGTCGCGAATATTGCCACCGCTGGTTTCCTCTATTGTTGAAGATCATCAGGTAGGGGTTATCGTTCCGGTTGAGGAGATGCTGCCCGTTCAGGCGCAAAAATGGCAAATTTTGCAGAAATCGCCGGTATTTTCATTGGGTAACCCCATTCATGATTCAGAACAAAAAATCATTGATGCCGGGAAAGAATTACTGGCAAAAGGGGCTGATGTCATCATGCTGGATTGTTTAGGATTTCACCAACGTCATCGCGATTTACTGCAAAAACAGCTCGATGTTCCTGTCTTGCTCTCCAACGTATTGATTGCAAGGCTAGCTGCGGAATTACTGGTGTAATTTTGCGTGACAGCCAGCGCCTCTGGCCCCTATAGTGAAGTAGATGTTCAACTACCAGACAGGGCCAGTTTATGCTTCAAAGTAATGAGTACTTTTCCGGCAAAGTGAAATCGATCGGCTTTTCCAGCAGCAGCACTGGTCGCGCCAGCGTGGGTGTTATGATTGAAGGCGAATACACCTTCAGCACCGCTGAGCCTGAAGAGATGACGGTAATCAGTGGTGCGCTGAATGTGTTACTGCCTGACGCGACCGACTGGCAAGTGTATGAAGCCGGTTCGGTGTTTAATGTTCCCGGTCACAGCGAGTTTCATCTGCAAGTTGCCGAACCCACCTCTTATCTGTGCCGCTATCTGTAATTCCTCGCCTTCCCCATGAACGGGAGGGCATTTTTCTGAAATATCCTCTCTTTAACCCATAATAATATTTCCTTTGCTGCGATTTTTTCGATTTCCGATATATTCATAATTCATCAAGGTTGATATAAATATCAGTGAAGATTATGAATAGAGTTAATATATTGGTCATCTGTATGGTCGTGTTTTTTATGACTGGCAATGCATGTGCCACAGAGTGGATCAGTAGCGAGGACCTTATCACCTCTGACTTTCATCTTATGACGGCAGATGAGCGCAACGTGGTTAAAGCGGCAACCAACGATAGTATGGAAGCTGCTTATATGCTAAAAGATAATATCCGCTGGTATTATCATAATGGTGACCTATCATTACCCGCTAACTTCAGCAATCAAAATAAACTGGTGGTGAACGGTAATTTAACGATTTCCGGCGATTATGATGATTATCTGTCAGGTAATGGTCATCTGATTGTATTAGGTAATGTTATTGTCGACAACTTTATTAATCATGATTTCGCGTATGTCAAAGGGCAGATGACAGCGAAAGGTTTGGTTTATGCTGATTATAATGATCACAACTTTGAAGTGATGAAAGGAATTAGCGCGCGAGGCATTATTGTTTCCGATAAAGCAACGCAATTTGAGGTCATCAAAGCTGAGTTTTATATCAATGAAGATGAAAGCGGTGAAGAATATAACTGGGACGAGAATATTCAAAAATCCTATTCACTGGTGACGCCTAATCTTTATGATCATAGTGAAATCGAAACCGATAATATTTCCAATGCGTATCCTGACTATGATAGCGTCGTAGACAATTTCATTCAGGGTTTACCTCTTTTTCGAGATAAAGCTGCTCCTGAAATTAATGAGAAATTAAAATGGATTGAAACGGGGAAACTCGATAATTTCCTTGCGGATAAAATAAAGCATGAAGATCCACTGGTGGCACGTTTTCTGACTCATATAGAAAGTTTGTCACCCGCCGTTATGCTGCAATTGTTACAGCACCCTGATGACCAGACGCGTGAATCAATGGCGCAGTCCTGGCCTGCTCAACACATGCATTTGCTTACCGATGAATTAATTAAAGATGAAGCTGTTGCCAGAGGACTGGTTAAAAACAGCAATATATCCGCCGAAGTGAATAAAAAATTAATGTCTGTACCCGTCGAGAGCATACAGCTGGAGCAGGCCAGACAGGATAATCTTTCTCCTGATATTGTTGTGTCGTTAAGTCAAAGCCCTTTTCTCAGTGTGCGCAAGACATTAATCAGCCATTACGATTACGCCTGGCTGGTTCCAACTGCAGTGGTTGATGAATTGATAAATAGCGAAGATCCGGAGTTACGCGAAAGAATTACCGGAGCCGATTTAACCGCACAACAAGCGGTGTTGTTGAGTAAAGATAAATCGTTGAAAGTTCGTCAAGCATTAGCCCGGACGCTTACTGAACTAAAAATCACCCAACAGTCAGCGACCCTGAGGACAGAGGATGTTGAACGTATCGCAGAACAAATGTATCTGGATAATAAAGAAAATAAAAATATCGTGAAGGCGTTATTGGTCGCTTTGCCGGAGTCGCGTCAACTGACTTTGGCAAAAGAAGATGTGCACAATTTACGTGACGGCATGCGTTATCTGACCTCGAAGGAAGTGATTAGTTATCTACTGAATCAGCATGACATTCCCAGCATCTGGTATGAGCTGGCACGCGATAAATTGTTACCTCTGGAGTATAAGAAACAATTATGGCAACACACCTTAAAATTAATGATGAGTAAACGGCAAGAAGATCAAGAGCAAGCCTACGAAGTACAGCTGGCGCTGATTGATAATGGTATTATTGACGAAGAGATGTTTAATAATGCCATCGATTTACTGGTTTATTTACCTGCTGAATACCGCTATCGGATGCGAAACCAGCTATTTGATAATAAAGATTTACCCTCCGGAATTATCAACAAACTCGATCAACAGTATCGTTTTAACTCCGACTGGGCGTTGTCTGTTGTCAGTATGAAAAATAGCACCCGTAGACAAAGTGAAAGAGGATTACACCGCTGGAATCATGAGGAAAGCGATATTTTTGCGGAGCTGGATACGATAAAAGATAAATCAGATGATGAATGGTGGTGCGGATTGCTGAAAAGTCACAATGATCATTTGCGGCAGACGGCGTTGCGCAATGTACATACCCCAGCCTCTTTGTTAACGACATTGACTGAGTCACAGGATCGGGCGCTGGCTATTAATAATCCACAGTTGGCTGCCGATGTGAAAACGGCGTGGTTAAAAGAGGATCCATCATTAATCTTATTTGTCGATCAGCCCGATCTTTCGCAGTTACGTGATTTAGTGAAAACCGGGGCAACGCGGCAAATTCGCAGTGAAGCGCGTAACCGGCTTGAGGAAAAACAATGACACAACGCCCCTGGAGCAAGTTACAGAGGGAGATTTATGACTTACTGACGCCAACGATCAACCTGCAAATTCACTGTACCCGTTATCCCATGCGCAGCCAAAATGGTGGAAGCACCGATTTACCGCGTTATTGGATCACGTTGGATAAAGACGTGATCTGGGATTACCCAAAAGACTTTATGGCAGGCAATGGTGGAGTGCGTAATTTTCATGGTGAAACTTGCTGGTATCCTTATCTGACGGATATTTGTTCAATTTCTGATTTATTGCGTGAATATATTGATACCCCAAAAGCGGAGCTGTTAACGAAACAATTTACCAGCGATAAATGGGGGTTAGTGAATATTCTGCGTGCCGCTGACAGGCGAATAGGGATGAGACGGTTGGATCAGTTACGGCGTAAAACGCATAATATTGCTGCGCTAAAAATTATTGCCCGCCGTAGCGAATGATTATATGCCTGGTGTGGATTCGTACGCCGGATAAGACGCCGCAGGCGTCGCATCCGGCATTAAAGGCAAATCAGCAATTAACGTTGCGCTTCGCCACCTAATCCTTCGATCAGGTTTTGGATTAATGCTGCCAGTTCACCGGTCATCAGGATGAAATCGGCATCAAAACGTTGGGCAAAATCTTCACGGTCGATATCTTCGTTTTGATCGCGCAGCTCGTCGCAGAACTTCAGACGCTTGAGTGAACCATCGTCGCACATCACAAACTGAATGCGCTGCTGCCAGTCGAGCGCCAGTTTAGTCACCACTTTTCCTGCTTCAATGTGGTTGGTGATTTCTTCGCTGGTCAAATCTTGTTTCTTCGCGCGGATCACGCCGCCATCTTCCAGCAACGATTTCAGTTCGGCTTCATCAAGCAGCTGGAAGCCTTGTGCCGCACTACCAGAGCGTACCCATTCGGTCAGCGTCAGTTCAATCGGGTTTTCCATGCTCAATGGTACAACCGGTAACGACCCCAGGCTTTTACGCAGTAATGCCAGCGTATCTTCTGCTTTTTTGGCACTGGCGCAGTCCACCATAATCAAACCGTTTACCGTGTCGATCCACATCATGGTTTGGCTGAAACGGCTGAAAGCGCGCGGCAGAAGAGAGTGCAGCACTTCATCTTTCAGCGAATCTTTTTCGGTTTTCTTCAGCTTGCGCGCCTGTTCCGCTTCCAGCTTGGCGATTTTTGCTTCCAGCGCCTGTTTAATCACCGGAGACGGGAGGATTTTTTCTTCTTTGCGTGCGCAGATAACAATTTGACCATTGGCAACGTGCGTTAACGCATCGCTGTGCGATCCCATCGGAGGAACCCAGCCCATCTTCGCCATGTCCTGGCTGCCGCATGGGGTAAATGCCATCGAGGCTAGCTGTTTTTCCATCTCTTCTGCACGCAGCGAAATCTCGCGGCTAAGACGGTAAACCATTAAATTTTTGAACCACAGCATGATAATTTCCACGGCCTTGTCGTTAAATTTAGCGGGCATGATAACGAATTGTCGGCGGCCTTGCATTGCCAATCCGGTTGTCCGTCTCTACGCTATTGATATTGAAAAAAATAAGGAGAGTACCGTGCGTATAGGTATCGATTTAGGCGGCACCAAAACTGAAGTGATTGCACTGGGCGATGCAGGGGAGCAGTTGTATCGTCATCGTCTGCCCACGCCGCGTGATGATTACCATCAGACCATCGAAACGATCGCCACGTTGGTTGATATGGCGGAGCAGGCGACAGGGCAGCGCGGAACGGTAGGCATGGGCATTCCAGGCTCGATTTCGCCTTACACTGGCGTGGTGAAAAATGCCAATTCAACCTGGCTTAACGGTCAGCCATTTGATAAAGATTTAAGCGCGCGGTTGCAACGGGAAGTGCGGTTGGCAAATGACGCCAACTGTCTGGCGGTCTCGGAAGCGGTAGATGGCGCAGCAGCGGGAGCGCAGACGGTATTTGCCGTGATTATCGGCACGGGATGCGGCGCGGGCGTAGCGTTCAATGGTCGAGCGCATATCGGCGGCAATGGCACGGCAGGCGAGTGGGGACATAATCCGCTACCGTGGATGGACGAAGATGAACTGCGTTATCGCGAGGAAGTCCCTTGTTATTGCGGCAAACAAGGCTGCATTGAAACCTTTATTTCGGGTACGGGATTTGCGACGGATTATCATCGTTTGAGCGGACATGCGCTGAAAGGTAGTGAAATTATCCGCCTTGTTGAAGAAAGCGATCCGGTAGCGGAGTTGGCATTGCGTCGTTACGAGCTGCGGCTGGCAAAATCGCTGGCACACGTAGTGAATATTCTCGATCCGGATGTGATTGTGTTGGGGGGCGGGATGAGCAATGTAGATCGTTTATATCAAACGGTTCCGCAGTTGATTAAACAATTTGTCTTCGGCGGCGAATGTGAAACGCCGGTGCGTAAGGCGAAACATGGTGATTCCAGCGGCGTACGCGGCGCTGCATGGTTATGGCCACATGAGTAAAAAAACCAGGCAATTGGTGCATCATGCCTGATGCGACGCTCGCGCCGCATCCGACAACAAGCAGTGATTGCAACCTATCCCACTGGTTTCGCCAGCACCGGACTATCCGCCGCTTGCTGGCGCTTATAGCGACCATACAGCAGCAACGACGACATCGCAGCAAACGAAAGCAGGGCGGCAGGCAGCGCCACGTAATTATAAGTCAGCCCCAGCGTCAGCATCATACCTCCGCAATATGCGCCGACGGCGCTACCGAGGTTAAACGCTATTTGCCCACCTGCGGCACCTAATAATTCTCCACCTTTGGCATTTTGCAGTAACAATATTTGCAGCGGTGCTGAGAGGGCAAATAATCCCGCGCAACAAATAAAAGCAAAAATAAGCGACGTTGTTTTCATGCCGCCGAAGAAAAAGAGCATCAGCAATGCCAGCACAATAATGAAATCAGTCACTGCCGCAATGCGTAGTGGTGAATAACGTCCTGAAATCCGGCCACTTAGCACATTCCCCAACACCATCCCCAGCCCAACTAACATCATAATAAAGGTCATCGCCGTTTCCGAAAAACCGGAAATAAACATCATGTATGGCTTTACGTAGCTGAACCAGGCAAATACACCCGCGTTGCCAAACATCGTGGCAGCGAAAATTAACCACGGGGCCGGGCTGCGCAAAAAGTGAAATTGTTCGCGCAGCTTTCCTTTCGCCTCGTCGCGAATATCCGGCACCCAAAAATAGACCGATGCCATCACCGCGATATTAAACACAGAGATCAATAAAAAGGTGTAACGCCAGCTAAACTCCTGACTTAAATACGTCCCCAGCGGAATGCCCAGCAAATTGGCAACTGTCATCCCCGAAACCATCCCCGCCACGGCGGCGGTGACTTTGCCGGGTTTAATAATTTTCGATAACACAATCGCCCCGACGCCAAAAAATGCACCATGCGGAAAGCCGGAAACCAGCCGACCAATGGCGAGCATCAGGTAAGACGAAGAGAGCGTGAACATGGCGTTGCCAATGACGCACAACGCCACCAGAAACAACAAGATATGTTTGAGTGAGTAGCGGCTGGAAAAGAGGGCGATGATTGGCGCACCGACCACCACCCCCAGCGCATAATACGAGATCATATGCCCGGCAGCAGGAATCGAAATTCCTACGTTATGCGCCAGCTCCGTGAGCACGCCCATAATGCCAAATTCGGCCATCCCCAAACCAAACGTGCCCAGAGCTAAAGATAAAATGACTTTTTTCATACCACCATCACAACCACCAGAACGGCTACCAATCACCGTAGCCAATAAAGTGATAGCTTGCAGGATAACGGCCAGCGAGGCCAAGAGATAATTCGCCCCTCTGTATTCATTATCCTGCTGAATAGTTATTTCACTGCAAACGCACTTTCCAGTTTGCTGTATCCCAGTCCGTTGATCTTTTTCACTTTGATCTGCACCGGAATACGCTCTTTCATCGCTTCAACGTGGCTAATCACACCGATAGTTTTACCACTGGCATTCAGAGCATCCAGGGCATCAAGGGCGGTATCCAGCGTTTCGCTATCCAGCGTGCCAAAACCTTCATCAAGGAACAGCGAGTCAATACGCGTTTTATGGCTGACCAGATCCGAAAGCGCCAGCGCCAGCGCCAGACTGACGAGGAAACTCTCGCCACCGGAAAGGGTACGGGTATCGCGTACCGCATCTGCCTGCCAGGTATCAACAACCTCGACTTCCAGCGCCTCGCTGGCTTTGCGCTGTAACAGATAGCGCCCGTGTAACCGGGTAAGTTGCTGATTAGCGAGATGGACTAAATTATCCAGCGTCAGTCCCTGGGCAAACTTGCGGAATTTATCGCCCTCTTTGGAACCTATTAGCGAATTCAG
This sequence comes from Escherichia sp. HH26CH, assembly GCF_009820205.1. Lineage (NCBI taxonomy): Bacteria > Pseudomonadati > Pseudomonadota > Gammaproteobacteria > Enterobacterales > Enterobacteriaceae > Escherichia > Escherichia sp. HH26CH. The sequence continues at coordinate 49,300 of NZ_VNXM01000039.1, read as the reverse complement.
ATATCCCCAGTCCTCAACCTGCTGCGTCATTTGAGCAATTTGCTGCATTAAGGTTTGTTGTTGCTGACGGTTTTCCGCATCCTGTTTCAGCTGTTGACGAATCTCGCCCTGACTCGTGGTGTTTTCACGCAACTTTTGGTGAGTTTGCGCTAACTCTTGCTGAATCTGCTCCACCGTCACACTGAGATCCTGGCCGTCAGGTCGGTGTTGCTGATGCTGTGCCAGCGTTTCAGCTGTCTGAGTGACCAGCGTTTGCGCCTGACGGCGCTGGTTTTCCAGATTCTGCTTGAGCTGTTCCAGTTGCGTTAGTGTTTGTTCATCCATCAGTGCTGCAAGGAACGCCTGTTGATCGTCAAAGACGCTGGCCTGTAGCGCGGTGTCAAACTGCGCCTGGGCTTTTTGCAGACTTTGCGCCGCCAGAACATCCTGTTGCTGTAACGTCTGCTGCTGGCTTTGTAACGCGAGACATTGTTCATGAATTTGCCGCCAGTTTTCCAGCGCCACAGTTTCTTCGCTGTGCGGGAGTTCATCACTTTGCGGCAACGTTTCCAGAATCGGCGTCAGCTGCTGCATACGGTTTTGCAGCGCGGTTAATTCGTTCTGGCGTTGCTGCCAGCTCTGTGCTTCTTGCTGACGCGTCGCCAACCAGCTCTCTTCTTCATCTTCCTGTGGCAATGTCAGTGCATAACCCGCCAATGCCGTTAAGAGTTGCTGCTGGCGTTGTTCAATTTGCTGTTGATACTGGATAATTTGCTGATTATGCGCGGCAATCTGCCCTTGTAATTCATGCCGTTGGCTGAGTATCCGCAGCTGGCGCTCGTGCTCATCTTGTGCATCCAGCCACGGTTGAATATCGTCCTGTGGCTGCAAGGTGATATTGAGGCTGGCCGTGACAGCTCGCCACTGTTGAGTAAGTGCTTGCTCATCTTGTCGGAGGCTTTGCGCTTCGTTTTCATCACGCTGAAGCTGCTTCGTTAAGGCGTCCAGTTGCCCACGTAGCGCCGCACCTTCTTCACCGAGCTTTTTCACTTCGTTTTCCAGCGTTAATAGCCGAGCCTGATTAACGCCCGGTTCCAGCGCCTGATACGCCTCGACCGCCGGGTGGCTGGTGGAACCACAAAGTGGGCAAGGCTGACCTGCCTGTAACTGCGCACGTTGAACTTCCAGCGTTTTGATACGCGCTTCCTGCTCGCAAATGGTTTTCACATCGGCAAGTTGTTGCGTTTTTTCTTTATAACGCTGGCGCATTTCGTTAAGTGCGGCGTTACGTTGCGTCTGTTCCTGCGTGACATTCTGGATAGCAACCTGTAATTGCGCCAGGCGTTTTTGTTGGGGAACAATCTGCCCATGCAGCGCGACCAGGCGCTGACGCAGCGTGCGTTGCTCAGCATGTTGCGCCAGGGCGCTAGCAACTTCATCGGCGCTTAACGTCAACGAGATCGCCGGAAGTGAATTAAGTTTTTGCTCTGCATGGGTTAACTGTTGCTGCCACTGCCGCAGATGCTCGCGTTCGCTGGTTTGTTGAGAGAATTGCGCACGCCAACCCGCCAGTTCGTTGTTCCACTGACGGAAGCGGTCGTGTTCCTGTAACCAGGCATTCAGGCTTTGTTGCTGCTGCTGTAATTCTGCAGACTGTTTCGCCGCGTGGTGGCGAATGCTCGCACGAAGCGCCATTGTGCGCTGTAAGCGAGTATTTACTTCTTCAATCTGCTGGCGAGTATGCGCCAGTGCCGCAGTGTGTTCTGCGATGCGTTCCCAGTGCGGACGAAGATTTCGCGCCGGTTGTGCCAGACTGAGCGCCGCCAGTTGAGGTTGCGCTTTTTCTTCTTCGGCTAACGCCTGTTGCAATGCCTGCTGACGGCGGCTGGCTTCTTGCTGCAATTCGTCCAGACGCGTTAACCAGTTTAGCGATTGTTGTTCTTGCTGCTGTGCGGCGAGTAACTGTTTCTCTTCGACAGTGAGTACCTGCAAACTTTCTGTCAGCGATTGCACTTGTTCTGGCGCTAATAACGCGACGCCGCTGGCCTGCGCTTGCAGTTTCTCCAGCTCAGTGCGGGCCGATTTGTGCTGCTCAAAGACCATCGCAGAGATTTGCCCGTAGATTTCGGTGCCGGTTAATTCCTCGAGCAATTCCGCGCGTTCTTTTGGTTTGGCATTCAGGAAGGCAGCAAATTGCCCCTGCGAAAGCAGCATCGAACGGGTGAAACGCCCATAATCCAGTCCGGTTAACGTCGCCGTCAGTTCCAGCTTATCTTTCACTTTGTCAGCGAGAATTTTGCCATCGGTACAGCGCGCCAGCTCTACGCGCGGCACCTGCAAATTACCGTCTGGCTGGTTACGCGCCCGATTCTGGCTCCAGAAGGCACGGTACGCTTCACCTTTGACTTCAAACTCCACTTCCGCCAGACATTCGGCGGTATCGCGGGTCATTAGATCATTTTGCGATTGTGAAACGTTAGAAAGGCGCGGAGTTTCGTGATACAGCGCCAGGCAAATGGCATCCAGCAGGGTGGTTTTCCCCGCGCCGGTTGGGCCGGTAATCGCAAACAGCCCATTGCTGGCGAACGGCTCGCGGGTGAAATCAATCTTCCATTCGCCTTTTAACGAGTTCAGGTTTTTCAGGCGCAGGCTGAGAATTTTCATGCTTCGTGTTCTCCGGCGAGGGTCTGCAGCGTCGTGGTGAAAAGATGTTGCAGACGTTGCTGCTGTGATTCATCCAGTTCTTCCAGTGCGAGACGACGATTAAACACCTCTTCGACGCTGAGTTCGCTGAGGGTTTCACGCTGTTGGCTGGCTAACACACGCTCGCGCTGTTCACGGCTGCGGCGTACCAGCAATACTTCGACAGGCAGTGATTCAGTTAATGCCTGGATTTTGCGCTGAATATCATGCAGATACTCATCAGTAGTGATTTCGATATCCAGCCAGACAGGTGGTTCCTGTGATACATCGCGCCACTGTTCCAGCTGTTCGGTAATCGACGCCAGATCGCCTTTCAGTACCGCCATCGGTTGCGTTATCGGCACGCTCAGGTTTTCCACGCTCTCTAATTTGCCGTTTGAAAATGTCACCAGATGGACATATTTACTTTTTCCGCATTCATCAAAACTCAGTGGAATGGGGGAACCGCAATAGCGAACATGTTCCATGCCGCCAATAATCTGTGCGCGGTGAATATGCCCGAGCGCGATGTAGTCGGCTGGCGGAAAGTTTTGTGCCGGGAAGGCGTCCAGCGTGCCAATATAAATGTCACGCACGGCGTCACTTTTGCTGGCACCAACGGTCGTTAAATGCCCCGTGGCGATGATGGGCAGAGGCTGATCGCCGCGCAGTTTGCAGGCATCGGCATAATGTTGTTGGTAATAATCGGTAATAGCCGCCAGCAAATGTTGTTGTTTTTCAATACCGTTAAGCCCCGCCTGGCTGGTAATAATGTCACGCGGGCGTAAAAAAGGAATGGGGCACAGCACTGCGCCTGGCGTCCCGTCGCGACGAGGCAAGATTTGCGGCGCATGTCCGGCGCTGGCGACCACGGTAGTATTGAGGAACGCCATGATATCGCGCGATTCATTCAGCGTGGCGACCGAGTCATGGTTTCCTGCCAGTACCACCAGATGACAGCCCGTTTGCTGTAAATTGACAACAAAACGGTTGTATAACGTGCGGGCGTAACTGGGCGGTGATCCGGTATCGAAAACATCACCGGCAACAATAATCGCATCCACCTGATGGGTTTGCGCTGTTTCCAGCAGCCAGTCAAGAAAGGCCTGGTGTTCAGCTTCGCGGCTTTTACTGTAGAAGTTCTGGCCGAGATGCCAGTCTGAGGTGTGAAGGATGCGCATAACGATTCCCTGGCGAAAAAGCATGGGCGCGATTATACCCAAACAGATGTGCCATTTGCTTTTTTCTGCGCCACGGAAATCAACTACCTGAAGATATGTGCGACGTGCTTTTCATAAATCTGTCATAAATCTGACGCATAATGACGTCGCATTAATGATCGCAACCTATTTATTACAACAGGGCAAATCATGGCGAGACGTATTCTGGTCGTAGAAGATGAAGCTCCAATTCGCGAAATGGTCTGCTTCGTGCTCGAACAAAATGGCTTTCAGCCGGTCGAAGCGGAAGATTATGACAGTGCTGTGAATCAACTGAATGAACCCTGGCCGGATTTAATTCTCCTTGACTGGATGTTACCTGGCGGCTCCGGTATCCAGTTCATCAAACACCTCAAGCGCGAGTCGATGACCCGAGATATTCCAGTGGTGATGCTGACCGCCAGAGGGGAAGAAGAAGATCGCGTGCGCGGCCTTGAAACCGGTGCGGATGACTATATCACCAAGCCGTTTTCGCCGAAGGAACTGGTGGCGCGAATCAAAGCGGTAATGCGCCGTATTTCGCCAATGGCGGTGGAAGAGGTGATCGAGATGCAGGGGCTCAGTCTCGACCCGACATCTCACCGGGTGATGGCGGGCGAAGAACCGCTGGAGATGGGGCCGACAGAATTTAAACTGCTGCACTTTTTTATGACACATCCCGAGCGCGTGTACAGCCGCGAGCAGCTGTTAAACCACGTCTGGGGAACCAACGTATATGTGGAAGACCGCACGGTCGATGTTCACATTCGTCGCCTGCGTAAGGCACTGGAGCCCGGCGGACATGACCGCATGGTGCAGACCGTACGCGGTACAGGATATCGTTTTTCAACCCGCTTTTAACGCCTTGCTCATCGGACGCAGAGCAGGGCTTATGATTTCTTAACTGGAGTATCTTACGTGCTGGAACGGCTGTCGTGGAAAAGGCTGGTGCTGGAGCTGCTACTTTGCTGCCTCCCGGCTTTCATCCTGGGTGCATTTTTTGGTTACCTGCCTTGGTTTTTGCTGGCATCGGTAACAGGACTGCTTATCTGGCATTTTTGGAATTTATTGCGCCTTTCATGGTGGCTGTGGGTGGATCGCAGTATGACCCCGCCTCCGGGGCGTGGTAGCTGGGAACCGCTGCTATACGGCTTACACCAGATGCAGCTGCGTAATAAAAAACGCCGCCGCGAACTGGGCAATCTGATTAAACGCTTTCGTAGTGGCGCGGAGTCGCTGCCCGACGCGGTGGTGCTGACCACGGAAGAGGGCGGTATTTTCTGGTGTAACGGTCTGGCGCAACAGATTCTTGGTTTGCGCTGGCCGGAAGATAACGGGCAGAACATCCTTAACCTGCTGCGTTACCCGGAGTTTACGCAATATCTGAAAACGCGTGATTTTTCTCGCCCGCTTAATCTGGTGCTCAACAGCGGGCGGCATCTGGAAATTCGCGTCATGCCTTATACCCACAAACAGTTGCTGATGGTGGCGCGTGATGTCACGCAAATGCATCAACTGGAAGGGGCGCGGCGTAACTTTTTTGCCAACGTGAGCCATGAGTTACGTACGCCATTGACCGTGTTACAGGGTTACCTGGAGATGATGGATGAGCAACCGCTGGAAGGCGCGGTACGTGAAAAAGCGTTGCACACCATGCGCGAGCAGACCCAGCGGATGGAAGGGCTGGTGAAGCAATTGCTGACGCTGTCGAAAATAGAAGCCGCGCCGACGCAGTTGCTCAATGAAAAGGTTGATGTGCCGATGATGCTGCGCGTTGTTGAGCGCGAGGCTCAGACTCTGAGTCAGAAAAAACAGACATTTACCTTTGAAATAGATAACGACCTCAAGGTGTCTGGCAACGAAGACCAACTTCGCAGCGCGATTTCGAACCTGGTTTATAACGCCGTGAATCATACGCCGGAAGGTACGCATATCACCGTACGCTGGCAGCGAGTGCCGCACGGTGCCGAATTTAGCGTTGAAGATAATGGACCGGGCATCGCACCGGAGCATATTCCGCGCCTGACCGAGCGTTTTTATCGCGTTGATAAAGCACGTTCCCGACAAACTGGCGGTAGCGGATTAGGGTTAGCGATCGTGAAACATGCGGTGAATCATCACGAAAGTCGCCTGCATATTGAGAGTACGGTGGGAAAAGGTACGCGTTTCAGTTTTGTTATCCCGGAACGTTTAATTGCCAAAAACAGCGAATAATCCGCCTTTGTCATCTTTTATTGCCATAAGCCAGCTGATGCTGGCTTATTTTCTTTGCAGTCAAAATACGGGCGTTAGATTTTACAACGGTTGGTGATTTTTTGTTCGCATGATTAGCCATGTCTTTTTCACGGAAATAGTGTTTTATACTGGTTGGTGATTTCTTATCGCTATATACCTCTGGTTTTTAGATCCCTTCTTGCTTTAAAACGTTATAAGCGTTTAAATTGCGCTTCAGGTGCTGTCATACTGACTGCATTCACGCGGTAAATCGAAAAACTATTCTTCGCCGCGCCTGGTTGGGAGTATTTCCCGCTAAAATTGTTTAAATATACCGCTGTATCATCCCCAGGGATTGGCACAAAAATTTAACGTTACAACACCACATCCACAGGCAGTATGATTTATGACCCATCAATTAAGATCGCGCGATATCATCGCTCTGGGCTTTATGACATTTGCGTTGTTCGTCGGCGCAGGTAACATCATTTTCCCTCCAATGGTCGGCTTGCAGGCAGGCGAACACGTCTGGACTGCGGCATTCGGCTTCCTCATTACTGCCGTTGGCCTGCCGGTATTAACGGTGGTGGCGCTGGCGAAAGTTGGCGGTGGTGTTGACAGCCTCAGCACGCCAATTGGTAAAGTCGCTGGCGTACTGCTGGCAACGGTTTGCTACCTGGCTGTAGGGCCGTTGTTCGCCACGCCGCGTACAGCCACCGTCTCCTTTGAAGTGGGCATTGCGCCCCTGACGGGTGACTCCGCGCTGCCGCTGTTTATCTACAGCCTGGTCTATTTCGCTATCGTTATTCTGGTTTCGCTCTATCCGGGCAAACTGCTGGATACCGTCGGTAACTTCCTGGCACCGCTGAAAATTATCGCGCTGGTCATCCTGTCTGTTGCGGCAATTGTCTGGCCTGCGGGCTCTATCAGCACGGCGACTGAGGCTTATCAAAACGCCGCGTTTTCTAACGGCTTCGTTAATGGCTATCTGACCATGGATACGCTGGGCGCGATGGTGTTTGGTATCGTTATTGTTAATGCGGCGCGTTCTCGCGGCGTTACCGAAGCGCGTCTGCTGACCCGTTATACCGTCTGGGCTGGCCTGATGGCGGGTGTCGGTCTGACTCTGCTGTACCTGGCGCTGTTCCGTCTGGGTTCAGACAGCGCGTCGCTGGTCGATCAGTCTGCAAACGGTGCGGCTATTCTGCATGCCTACGTTCAGCACACCTTTGGCGGCGGTGGTAGCTTCCTGCTGGCGGCGTTAATCTTTATCGCCTGCCTGGTCACGGCGGTTGGCCTGACCTGTGCTTGTGCAGAATTCTTTGCTCAGTACGTACCGCTCTCCTATCGTACGCTGGTGTTTATCCTCGGCGGCTTCTCGATGGTGGTGTCTAACCTCGGCTTGAGCCAGCTGATTCAGATCTCCGTACCGGTGCTGACCGCTATTTATCCGCCGTGTATCGCACTGGTTGTATTAAGTTTTACACGCTCATGGTGGCATAATTCGTCCCGCGTGATTGCTCCGCCGATGTTTATCAGCCTGCTTTTTGGTATTCTCGACGGGATCAAAGCATCTGCATTCAGCGATATCTTACCGTCCTGGGCGCAGCGCTTACCGCTGGCCGAACAAGGTCTTGCGTGGTTAATGCCAACAGTGGTGATGGTGGTTCTGGCCATTATTTGGGATCGCGCGGCAGGTCGTCAGGTGACCTCCAGCGCTCACTAAATCACTGAATATTTGTTTTAACCACGGGGCTGCGATGCCCCGTGGTTTTTTATTGTGTTGATGGGTTAGGAATTGATGGAAAGTAAGAACAAGCTAAAGCGTGGGCTAAGTACCCGACACATACGCTTTATGGCACTGGGTTCAGCAATTGGCACCGGGTTGTTTTACGGTTCGGCAGACGCCATCAAAATGGCCGGTCCGAGCGTGTTGTTGGCCTATATTATCGGTGGTATCGCGGCGTATATCATTATGCGTGCGCTGGGGGAAATGTCGGTACATAACCCGGCAGCCAGCTCTTTCTCGCGCTATGCGCAGGAAAACCTCGGTCCACTGGCAGGTTATATCACTGGCTGGACCTACTGCTTTGAAATCCTTATTGTCGCCATCGCCGATGTGACCGCTTTCGGTATCTATATGGGCGTCTGGTTCCCGACGGTGCCACACTGGATTTGGGTACTGAGCGTAGTGCTGATTATCTGCGCCGTAAACCTGATGAGCGTGAAGGTATTTGGTGAGCTTGAGTTCTGGTTCTCGTTCTTTAAAGTCGCCACCATCATCATCATGATTGTCGCCGGTTTCGGCATCATTATCTGGGGGATTGGCAACGGCGGGCAACCGACCGGTATCCATAATCTTTGGAGCAACGGCGGCTTCTTCAGTAACGGCTGGCTTGGCATGGTGATGTCGCTGCAAATGGTAATGTTTGCTTACGGTGGGATCGAAATTATCGGGATTACCGCCGGGGAAGCGAAAGATCCGGAAAAATCGATTCCGCGTGCGATTAACTCCGTGCCGATGCGTATTCTGGTGTTCTACGTCGGTACGCTGTTCGTCATTATGTCTATCTATCCGTGGAATCAGGTTGGCACTGCCGGTAGCCCGTTCGTGCTGACGTTCCAGCATATGGGCATTACCTTTGCCGCCAGCATTCTTAACTTTGTTGTGCTGACCGCTTCGCTGTCAGCAATTAACAGTGACGTATTTGGCGTAGGTCGTATGCTTCACGGCATGGCAGAGCAGGGTAGCGCGCCGAAAATTTTCAGCAAAACCTCGCGTCGCGGTATTCCGTGGGTCACGGTGCTGGTGATGACTACCGCGCTATTGTTTGCGGTATATCTGAACTACATCATGCCGGAAAATGTCTTCCTGGTGATCGCTTCGCTGGCAACCTTCGCCACGGTGTGGGTATGGATTATGATCCTGCTGTCGCAAATTGCTTTCCGTCGCCGTTTGCCGCCAGAAGAAGTGAAGGCACTGAAATTTAAAGTACCAGGTGGGGTAGCAACGACCATCGGCGGTTTGATTTTCCTGCTCTTTATTATCGGATTGATTGGTTATCATCCGGACACACGTATCTCGCTGTACGTTGGTTTCGCGTGGATTGTTCTGCTGTTGATTGGCTGGATGTTTAAACGCCGCCACGATCGTCAGCTGGCTGAAAATCACTAATCACTGCGTTCTGTAAGCCGGATCAAGGCAAGCCCTGATCCGGCTATTCCGAAAGTTATCCGCCCCCGTCCTCCTCCCCCAAATATCCTTCAGATGATGAGTGATCCTGCATTAGGCTATGGCAAGGTGATCAGATTTTCATCACAGGGGAATTATGATGTTAAATGCATGGCACCTGCCGGTGCCCCCATTTGTTAAACAAAGCAAAGATCAACTACTCATTACACTGTGGCTGACAGGCGAAGACCCACCGCAGCGGATTATGCTACGTACAGAAAACGATAACGAAGAAACGTCAGTAGCGATGCATAAGCAGCGCAGTCAGCCGCAGCCTGGCGTTACCGCATGGCGGGCGGCGATCGATCTCTCCAGCGGGCAACCTCGGCGGCGTTATAGTTTCAAATTACTGTGGCACGATCGCCAGCGTTGGTTTACACCGCAGGGCTTCAGCCGAATGCCGCCAGCACGACTGGAGCAGTTTGCCGTCGATGTCCCGGATATCGGCCCACAATGGGCTGCGGATCAGATTTTTTATCAGATCTTCCCTGATCGTTTCGCCCGTAGTCTTCCTCGTGAAGCTGAACAGGATCATGTTTATTACCATCACGCAGCCGGACAAGAGATCATATTGCGTGACTGGGATGAACCGGTCACGGCGCAGGCGGGCGGATCAACGTTCTATGGCGGCGATCTGGACGGTATCAGCGAAAAACTGCCGTATCTGAAAAAACTTGGCGTGACGGCGCTGTATCTTAATCCGGTGTTTAAAGCTCCCAGCGTACATAAATACGATACCGAGGATTATCGCCATGTCGATCCGCAGTTTGGCGGCGATGGGGCGTTGCTGCGTTTACGAAACAATACACAGCAGATGGGAATGCGGCTGGTGCTGGACGGCGTGTTTAACCACAGTGGCGATTCCCATGCCTGGTTTGACCGACATAATCGTGGAACAGGTGGCGCTTGTCACAACCCCGAATCGCCCTGGCGTGACTGGTACTCATTTAGCGATGATGGCACGGCGCTCGACTGGCTGGGCTATGCCAGCCTGCCGAAGCTGGATTATCAGTCGGAAAGTCTGGTGAATGAAATTTATCGCGGGGAAGACAGCATTGTCCGCCATTGGCTGAAAGCACCATGGAATATGGACGGCTGGCGGCTGGATGTGGTGCATATGCTGGGAGAAGCGGGTGGGGCGCGCAATAATTTGCAGCACGTTGCTGGGATCACCGAAGCGGCGAAAGAAACTCAGCCGGAAGCGTATATTGTCGGAGAGCATTTTGGCGATGCACGGCAATGGTTACAGGCCGATGTGGAAGATGCCGCCATGAACTATCGCGGCTTCACATTCCCGTTGTGGGGATTTCTTGCCAACACCGATATCTCTTATGATCCGCAGCAAATTGACGCCCAAACCTGTATGGCCTGGATGGATAATTACCGCGCAGGGCTTTCTCATCAACAGCAATTACGTATGTTTAATCAGCTCGATAGCCACGATACTGCGCGATTTAAAACTCTGCTCGGTCGGGATATTGCGCGCCTGCCGCTGGCGGTGGTCTGGTTGTTCACCTGGCCTGGTGTACCGTGCATTTATTACGGTGATGAAGTGGGACTGGATGGTAAAAACGATCCGTTTTGCCGTAAACCGTTCCCCTGGCAGGTGGAAAAGCAGGATACGGCGTTATTCGCGCTGTACCAGCGAATGATTGCGCTGCGTAAGAAAAGTCAGGCGCTGCGTCGTGGCGGCTGTCAGGTGCTATATGCGGAAGATAACGTGGTGGTATTTGTCCGCGTGCTGAATCAGCAGCGTGTGCTGGTTGCTATCAACCGTGGCGAAGCCTGTGAAGTGGTGCTACCCGCGTCGCCGTTACTCAATGTCGCGCAATGGCAACGCAAAGAAGGCCATGGGCAACTGACCGACGGGATTCTGGCTTTGCCTGCCATTTCGGCTACGGTATGGATGAACTAAAGCATCTGTTTTATTTGTTACGTCGTTAGTCATCAGCCCTGACACTACGCAGCGAAAAAGCTGCACAATGTCAGGGCTGAGTTTGTTAAATATTTGTCCCGATCGATATGAGCGATTTTTGGTATTCTTTGCCCATGAGGTTATGTACAACCTGCTCCAGGATAACCCTGTAGTGGAGCAAAGATATGACAATTTCAAATTCGAATTTATTGAAACCGTTTATTACTGGTACTGAGTGGACACCTTTTAAAGAGGATGTCTTTTCTAAAACAGAAGAACAATTTAAAAAAAGCCCCCATGGCAAATTGCTTTTCATTTCCGGAAATGAAAACTTAGTAAACATTTCAGCGGAAAAAATCGATGAAATAAAAAATAGCAAAAGTTTCTTTTCAAACGTTGTAAATATAATAATTTTACTAATTAAGCATCCTGATAAAATTCTGGCCATTCTTCATGGTTGCCCTGCAGAGTCCATCGAAGTCATTAAGAATGCGAAACGAACGGGGCAATGGTCATATGAGATGACTGATAAGTACGGGCAGAGTATTGAAGTTTCCTATATTTTCACTGATACCATAGATGATAAATCTGATGGAAAATTATGCTTAAAAATCTGTAACTCCTGCAACCAAAATGATTCTAGTACACATCAATATAAAATAGATCATCAACAGTTGAAAAATCACATAAGGCAACTTGAGGAGTGGGCCCTTCTTGAAAAGTTTTATGATAACAACGCTTATTATTCTAAACGTACAAAACAATTAGAGAAGAAAATTGCCGATGCGGGGTTTATAACAGGGAAGGTTAATGTCGATAACTTTAATGTAAAAGAGTTTAAAGACGATATAGCCTCGATGCTTTGTGAACAGCCCCCCATGCGTACACACCAGATTTCTTCATCCGGATACTTATCTGCCGATAAAGTGCCCGATCTCTATAAGACAAATTTGAAAGACGCGCAGAGAGATCTGAAAACAACACCGGTTGACATCGATGGTGTTAGTCTAAAATCAAAAACTCGGGAAAAAATTGCGGAAGTAATTGAGAAAAAAACTGAGAAAGAAAATGCGAAACAAAATGCGAAGACCATTGAGGAGAAGAATATCGAAAAAAACAAGAAAGAAACAAATCCTGAGGATAATTTTGTCTTAAAATTCTCACAGGAAGAAATCAATGAGATGCTCCTGGATTACAGCGATGAAGAACAAAACAAATTAAGACCTTTTTTCACTAGTGATCACATGTATTGTTTATTTGATGCTTTTAGTCAGGGTTTGCATAATGTTGCTCGTGATGGCAGTCCACGGTATGCAGGTTTACTACATCAAATAGCATCCAACTCTGAGATATTACAAGATTTTGATCAACAATTGTTCTGGCGCACGTTTACAGGAGGGGTCTTCCATCGACGTATCTCTGTGAACAGCGAGCCAGAAAAGACAGATGTATGGCGATTCAGTGCACAATTTGATTTTCCACATATAAATGAAAACGGAGATTTGTCCAGAACGGTACTCATGTTCGAGGGGGTTGCTGAAAGCAACTTTAAAGATATCGCCAATCATTCCAGCGAATGTTTTTCTTACAGCTGTTATGCCGCCCCGCTGGATGCGAATGCTAAAAAATAGTGACGCTGGAGCTTGAAGTTTCAGAGCGCCTTGCGTGACGCCTGCGCCATCATCCGCGGATAAAACTGCCAGAAGCGGGTTTCCAGGGCGTCGTAATGGGTGTCTAAATCGTACCAGGAGTCACGCAGGGCATCCAGACGTGGGCGACGGCTTGCCATGCCGTTTAACACGTTCTGGATGAAATCCATATCGCGATAGCGCACCAGCCATTGCTCAGACCATAAGTAATTGTTCAGATTGATAAAGCGTGGCGGTGAGTCTGGAAGAATAGTCATCACTTGCTCCCGGGCATAACAGGTAAATTCCTGTAGCGGAAAGTCCGGTGATAGCTGCGACCAGTGGCGTGAAAGAAAGTGATCCCACATGACATCCAGCGTAATAGGCGCAACGCGGCGAGTTTCACTACGAAACCATTCCCGTGCTTCGCGGACTTCCGGCAGATTGTCAGTCAATACGTCGATACGTCGATGCATATGAATGCCAGCCACGACGTCGGGCGGAAAACTTTCTTCAGGATTTCCGCGTACGAAATCAGCCAGTAAATTACCGGAAAGCGAACTTTCCGCGAGATGGGCTAGATGCAGGTGAGCTAAAAAATTCATCGATTATATTCTATCCAAAGGGGGGTAAAGGTTGCAGGGAGAGCGCCCCGGCACTAGACTACCCGCCTCTTATTTTAGTCTGAGTCAGTGTCATGCGCGTTACCGATTTCTCCTTTGAATTGCCCGAATCCCTGATTGCCCACTATCCAATGCCTGAACGCAGTAGCTGTCGTTTACTGTCGCTGGACGGGCCGACGGGCGCGCTGACGCACGGTACTTTCACCGATTTACTCGATAAGCTCAACCCCGGCGATCTTCTGGTTTTTAATAATACCCGCGTGATCCCGGCGCGCCTGTTTGGGCGTAAAGCCAGCGGCGGCAAGATTGAAGTGCTGGTTGAGCGTATGCTCGACGACAAACGCATTCTTGCGCATATTCGCGCTTCGAAAGCGCCAAAACCGGGCGCAGAGCTGCTGTTGGGCGATGACGAAAGTATCAACGCAACAATGACCGCTCGCCACGGCGCACTGTTTGAAGTCGAATTTAATGATGATCGTTCTGTACTGGATATCCTCAACAGCATCGGCCACATGCCACTGCCGCCGTACATCGACCGTCCGGACGAAGATGCAGACCGCGAACTTTATCAAACAGTTTATAGTGAAAAACCGGGCGCGGTAGCGGCCCCGACTGCCGGGCTGCATTTTGACGAACCTTTGCTGGAAAAATTGCGCGCCAAAGGCGTGGAGATGGCGTTCGTAACTCTGCACGTTGGTGCGGGTACTTTCCAGCCGGTGCGCGTCGACACCATTGAAGATCACATCATGCACTCAGAATACGCTGAAGTGCCGCAGGATGTGGTAGACGCGGTACTGGCAGCAAAAGCGCGCGGCAATCGGGTGATTGCGGTTGGCACCACCTCGGTACGTTCGCTGGAAAGCGCGGCCCAGGCGGCGAAAAACGATCTCATTGAACCGTTCTTTGACGATACCCAAATCTTTATCTATCCGGGCTTCCAGTACAAAGTGGTCGATGCGCTGGTGACGAACTTCCACCTTCCTGAATCGACGCTGATTATGCTGGTTTCGGCATTTGCCGGCTATCAACACACTATGAACGCCTATAAAGCGGCGGTAGAAGAGAAATATCGCTTTTTTAGTTACGGTGATGCGATGTTTATCACGTACAATCCGCAGGCAATTAATGAGCGCGTCGGGGAGTAATTCCGCGGCGCTGGTTTAAACGTTGGACTGTTTTTCTGACGTAGTGGAGAAAAAATGAAATTTGAACTGGACACCACCGACGGTCGCGCACGCCGTGGCCGCCTGGTCTTTGATCGTGGCGTAGTGGAAACGCCTTGCTTTATGCCTGTTGGCACCTACGGCACCGTAAAAGGGATGACGCCGGAAGAAGTTGAAGCCACTGGCGCACAAATTATTCTCGGTAACACCTTCCACCTGTGGCTGCGCCCGGGCCAGGAAATCATGAAACTGCATGGCGATCTGCACGATTTTATGCAGTGGAAAGGCCCGATTCTTACCGACTCCGGCGGCTTCCAGGTTTTCAGTCTTGGCGATATTCGTAAAATCACCGAACAGGGCGTTCACTTCCGTAACCCCATCAACGGCGATCCGATTTTCCTCGACCCAGAAAAGTCGATGGAGATTCAGTACGATCTTGGTTCAGATATCGTCATGATCTTTGATGAGTGTACGCCGTATCCTGCTGACTGGGATTACGCAAAACGCTCGATGGAGATGTCTCTGCGTTGGGCGAAGCGTAGCCGTGAGCGTTTTGACAGTCTCGGTAACAAAAATGCGCTGTTTGGTATCATTCAGGGCAGCGTTTACGAAGATTTACGTGATATTTCTGTTAAAGGTCTGGTAGATATCGGTTTTGATGGCTACGCTGTCGGCGGTCTGGCTGTGGGTGAGCCGAAAGCAGATATGCACCGCATTCTGGAGCATGTGTGTCCGCAAATTCCGGCAGACAAACCGCGTTACCTGATGGGCGTTGGTAAACCGGAAGATCTGGTTGAAGGCGTACGTCGCGGTATCGATATGTTTGACTGCGTAATGCCAACCCGCAACGCCCGAAATGGTCATCTGTTCGTGACCGATGGCGTGGTGAAAATCCGCAATGCGAAGTATAAGAGCGATACTGGCCCACTCGATCCTGAGTGTGATTGCTACACCTGTCGCAATTATTCACGCGCTTACTTGCATCATCTCGACCGTTGCAACGAAATATTAGGCGCGCGACTCAATACCATTCATAACCTTCGTTACTACCAGCGTTTGATGGCGGGTTTACGCAAGGCTATTGAAGAGGGTAAATTAGAGAGCTTCGTAACTGATTTTTACCAGCGTCAGGGGCGAGAAGTACCACCTTTGAACGTTGATTAATATTAATAATGAGGGAAATTTAATGAGCTTTTTTATTTCTGATGCGGTAGCGGCAACGGGTGCACCGGCGCAAGGTAGCCCGATGTCTTTGATTTTGATGCTGGTGGTATTCGGTCTGATTTTCTATTTCATGATCCTGCGTCCACAGCAGAAGCGCACCAAAGAACACAAAAAGCTGATGGACTCCATTGCCAAAGGTGATGAAGTTCTGACGAACGGTGGCCTGGTTGGTCGCGTAACCAAAGTAGCGGAAAACGGCTACATTGCTATCGCGCTGAATGACACCACTGAAGTAGTTATTAAACGTGACTTCGTAGCTGCCGTCCTGCCGAAAGGCACCATGAAGGCGCTGTAATTAAAATTTTTCCCTAAGGGAATTGCCGTGTTAAACCGTTATCCTTTGTGGAAGTACGTCATGCTGATCGTGGTGATTGTCATCGGTCTGCTGTATGCGCTTCCCAACCTGTTTGGTGAGGATCCGGCTGTTCAGATCACTGGCGCGCGCGGAGTCGCCGCCAGTGAGCAAACGCTGATCCAGGTCCAGAAAACGTTACAAGAAGAAAAAATAACTGCTAAGTCTGTGGCACTGGAAGAGGGCGCTATTCTTGCGCGCTTCGACTCCACTGACACCCAACTGCGCGCTCGTGAAGCATTAATGGGCGTTATGGGTGACAAATACGTCGTGGCGCTTAACCTTGCCCCGGCAACGCCGCGCTGGCTGGCAGCTATTCACGCTGAGCCGATGAAGCTCGGCCTTGACCTGCGTGGCGGCGTTCACTTCCTGATGGAAGTGGATATGGACACCGCGCTTGGCAAACTCCAGGAACAAAACATCGATAGCCTGCGCAGCGACCTGCGCGAAAAGGGCATCCCGTATACCACCGTTCGTAAAGAAAACAACTACGGCCTGAGCATCACTTTCCGCGATGCTAAAGCTCGTGATGAAGCCATTGCGTATCTGAGCAAGCGTCATCCGGACCTGGTGATTAGTAGCCAGGGCAGCAACCAGCTGCGTGCGGTAATGAGCGATGCTCGCCTGAGTGAAGCGCGTGAATATGCGGTGCAGCAGAACATTAATATCCTGCGTAACCGTGTAAACCAACTTGGTGTGGCGGAGCCTGTAGTACAACGTCAGGGCGCAGACCGCATTGTCGTTGAGCTGCCAGGTATTCAGGATACCGCTCGTGCGAAAGAGATTCTTGGCGCTACTGCGACGCTGGAGTTCCGTCTGGTAAACACCAACGTTGATCAGGCCGCAGCGGCATCCGGCCGCGTACCGGGCGACTCTGAAGTGAAACAGACCCGCGAAGGTCAGCCGGTTGTGCTGTACAAACGCGTAATTCTGACCGGTGACCATATCACCGACTCCACTTCCAGCCAGGACGAATACAACCAGCCGCAGGTTAACATCTCGCTCGATAGCGCTGGTGGTAACATCATGTCGAACTTCACCAAGGACAACATCGGCAAACCGATGGCGACCCTATTTGTGGAGTACAAAGACAGCGGTAAGAAAGATGCAAACGGTCGTGCGGTTCTGGTGAAACAGGAAGAGGTGATTAACATCGCTAATATCCAGTCTCGTCTGGGTAACAGCTTCCGTATCACCGGTATCAATAACCCGAACGAAGCGCGCCAGCTTTCGCTGTTGCTGCGTGCTGGTGCGTTGATCGCACCGATTCAGATTGTTGAAGAACGTACCATTGGCCCGACCCTGGGTATGCAGAATATTGAACAGGGGCTGGAGGCATGTCTCGCCGGTCTGCTGGTTTCTATTCTGTTCATGATCCTCTTCTATAAGAAGTTTGGTCTGATTGCGACCAGTGCTCTGATTGCGAACTTGATCTTGATCGTCGGCATTATGTCGCTGTTGCCAGGTGCAACGCTGAGTATGCCGGGTATCGCGGGTATCGTCTTAACCCTTGCGGTGGCGGTCGATGCGAACGTACTGATCAACGAACGTATTAAAGAAGAGTTAAGCAACGGGCGTACTGTTCAGCAGGCAATTGATGAAGGTTATCGTGGCGCATTCAGTTCCATCTTCGATGCGAACATCACCACGCTGATTAAAGTCATCATCCTGTACGCAGTGGGTACCGGGGCAATTAAAGGGTTCGCGATTACTACCGGTATCGGTGTGGCGACGTCGATGTTTACCGCGATTGTCGGTACGCGTGCCATCGTAAACCTGCTATATGGCGGCAAGCGCGTCAAGAAGCTGTCAATCTGAGGAGTGCGATGTGGCACAGGAATATACTGTTGAACAACTAAACCACGGCCGTAAAGTCTATGACTTTATGCGCTGGGACTACTGGGCTTTCGGCATCTCTGGTCTGCTGTTAATCGCCGCTATCGTTATTATGGGCGTGCGCGGCTTTAACTGGGGGCTGGATTTCACCGGTGGTACGGTTATCGAAATTACGCTCGAAAAACCGGCTGAAATCGATGTGATGCGTGATGCATTGCAGAAAGCGGGCTTTGAAGAGCCGATGCTGCAAAACTTTGGTAGCAGCCACGACATCATGGTCCGTATGCCGCCTGCTGAAGGCGAAACCGGCGGCCAGGTGCTGGGCAGCCAGGTTCTGAAGGTGATTAACGAATCCACCAATCAGAATGCGGCAGTGAAGCGTATTGAGTTCGTCGGTCCGAGCGTGGGGGCAGACCTTGCGCAAACCGGTGCGATGGCGCTGATGGCAGCGCTGCTGTCTATCCTCGTGTACGTTGGTTTCCGCTTTGAGTGGCGACTGGCGGCAGGGGTTGTTATTGCGCTGGCGCACGACGTTATCATTACGCTGGGTATTTTGTCGTTATTCCATATCGAGATTGACCTGACTATTGTGGCATCACTGATGTCGGTCATCGGTTACTCGCTTAACGACAGTATCGTGGTCTCGGACCGTATTCGTGAAAACTTCCGCAAGATCCGTCGCGGTACGCCTTACGAAATCTTTAACGTGTCCTTGACCCAGACGCTGCACCGTACCTTGATCACATCCGGTACTACCTTGATGGTTATCCTGATGCTGTACCTCTTCGGTGGTCCGGTACTGGAAGGCTTCTCGCTGACCATGCTGATTGGTGTGACTATCGGTACTGCATCTTCTATCTACGTAGCATCGGCGCTGGCCCTGAAACTGGGTATGAAGCGCGAACACATGCTGCAGCAGAAAGTGGAAAAAGAAGGGGCGGATCAGCCGTCAATTCTGCCTTAATCAAGTTTCAGCTGATGTTGAAAATCCCGGTCAGAAGATCGGGATTTTTTTTGATGTAAGGTGATTGCGAAAACCCTCGCATCTTGGGAAACTGCGCCTAACCCTACATTTCATCCAGGTAACTTCTCATGGCTATCATCCCAAAAAATTATGCGCGGTTAGAAAGCGGCTATCGCGAAAAAGCATTAAAAATCTATCCGTGGGTGTGTGGACGCTGCTCCCGCGAGTTTGTCTACTCCAATCTGCGTGAACTTACCGTTCACCATATCGATCACGACCATACTAATAACCCGGAAGATGGCAGTAACTGGGAATTGTTGTGTCTCTATTGCCACGATCATGAGCATTCGAAATATACCGAAGCGGATCAGTATGGTACGACCGTTATCGCAGGGGAAGATGCGCAGAAAGATGTCGGTGAAGCGAAGTACAACCCATTCGCTGATTTAAAAGCGATGATGAATAAGAAGAAGTGATAAAAAAATGACGGATACAAAATCCGTTATTTGAGCTTTATGACAAACGCAAAATTGCCTGATGCGCTACGCTTATCAGGACTACGTAATCTCAGCAATGTATTGAATTTACGTGTTTTTGTAGGCCGGATAAGGCGTTTACGCCGCATCCGGCATGAACAAAGCGCACGTTGTTAACAATCTGAAATGCCGGATACAAGATCCGGCATTTCAGTCATCAGAAGTTGTAACCTACTACCAGGTAACCACCCCAGCCGGTAGAGCGAACGTTGAAGTTGCCGTTGCCGAAGTTCAGTTCTGCATCGTCGTTCCACTGACCACCGTCGTGCCAGTAACGAGCTACGACAGAGTAGTGCCAGTGATCGTAGTTCAGAGCCAGAATATGGCTGGAAGCGATGGAGTTATTGGTACGGGTCTTAATACCGTTGATTGCGTTACCGCTGTCATCCCCTAAATCGGAACCCCAGTCGAAGTTGGTGAAGCCGATGTAGCTCAGCTGACCACCCCACAGATCGGTAATCGGCACAAAGTATTTAATTTTGAAACGGTAACCGTCCCACTCGTTTTCATTCGCTGCGCCATAGTTCTGCCACTGGTATTTTGCATAGATGTTCATGGACAGGCTCATCGGCAGGCCAGTATCGATATCGGTACCCAGACCCATGTACCAGGTGCTCTGGCGACCATCTTTATTACGACCCATGTCGTAAATGTAGTTGTTCGCGAAGTACCACTCTTTGAACGGACCAAAGCTAAGGTCAGTATTGGTCAGCTTGTCGATGGAGAAACGTGGTTCGATTTCCATAAACAGCGGGGAACCGTGGTTCCAGATACCTTTTGCATCGGAGTTACCGCCGAAGAATACCGGCGCATCCGCATACCCATAGAAGTCGAACCAGTCTTTTTTAGCGAATGCTTCGTACTCAAGGTAGGTATCGTTGCGGATCTGCGGTCCGAAACGGGTGTGATAGCTTCCGACAACGTTAACGCTCTGGTGCCACCAGTCGGAAAGATACTGCGGTTTGTCGTTTTCAGCTGCGTTAACAGTAAAAGACGAAGAGAGCGCCAGTACCGCACCGGCTGCCAGTAATGTTTTTTTCATATGTATGCCACTGTTTGAAAATCCCTTGCGGGAGTGAAAAAGGCGCAAATTGCGTTTCTAAATATTTCGTATACAGAGGAGCCTATTATAAAAATCATTGCTCACAAAAATATGTTTCGTTTCACAGTTCTATCATTTACGTAATCGATTGCGTTCACGTTTACACACATTCGGGCGGGGATTGTACTGACTTTCACCCTTGTTGCAAACTTTTACTATCAATCTGGGTGATGTAAGCAGAGTAACAAAATGACGGGGAAAGATGTTGCGGGACGCACAAAACGCCCCGCGATACGTTTACTGCATAACAGGTTGAATGTCGTGGATACGTACAAAGCCTAACTGATCCACAGAAATACCCTTTAACTGTAACGGAATATCAACATCGCTGGGGGCGAGGACGCTGGCAGGGGCGTTAATCAATTGATTCTGCACATTGATTTCCTGAAAGTTGTCTATTGTTCCCTGAATTTGCCCATATTCAACAGTTCCGCTGAATGCGGGCAAGGGATCATTCGACTCGCCCTGAATACGTAGCGTCAGGGTGGTGCCATCTGTATCAGGCGTAATATTCACCAGCGACATACGTAAAGTACCGATCTGGCTTTCCAGTCTTGCTGGTGTTTTCGCTCCAGGCAGAAGGTAAACCCCACTGCTGGATTTTGCATTCAGCCTGTTTTGCTGAGTGATTTTGACCGTTTCTTTATTGAGTTGCGTCATCTCCTGGTTCAGTGTGCTGACGCTGTGTTTCATCTGCCGCACTTCGCTTTGCTGCACACAGGCGCTAAGGCTGAACAGGCTTCCCAGCAGGAGCAGTCGAAAAACGTTAGTATTCATAGGTCGTCCCTTTCTCATCGCAATAAGCCTAATGGTAGAGGGTAAAAGCAGCGAAAGCATCGATCCTTTATCTCAAAAGCGTTGCGCCTTTGTTGTATCGTCAGTTCAGGGTAAAATAGATTTCTGTTAACCACCTGGTCAGGACGCCGTATGCATTGCCCATTCTGTTTCGCCGTGGACACTAAGGTAATTGACTCTCGTCTCGTAGGCGAGGGCTCATCCGTACGCCGCCGTCGGCAGTGTCTGGTGTGTAATGAACGTTTCACCACCTTTGAAGTGGCGGAGCTGGTTATGCCACGTGTTGTAAAAAGCAATGACGTGCGTGAACCGTTTAATGAAGAGAAATTACGTAGCGGAATGCTGCGGGCGCTGGAAAAACGTCCGGTGAGTTCCGATGACGTCGAAATGGCAATCAATCATATTAAATCGCAGCTGCGCGCCACCGGTGAGCGTGAAGTGCCGAGCAAGATGATTGGCAATCTGGTGATGGAGCAATTGAAAAAGCTCGATAAAGTCGCCTATATCCGTTTTGCCTCTGTCTATCGCAGTTTCGAAGATATCAAAGAATTTGGCGAAGAGATCGCGCGCCTGGAGGACTAAGCCGTGCAGGACGAGTATTACATGGCGCGGGCGCTAAAGCTGGCGCAACGAGGACGTTTTACCACTCATCCCAACCCGAATGTCGGGTGCGTCATTGTAAAAGATGGCGAAATCGTCGGTGAAGGTTACCATCAGCGAGCGGGTGAACCGCATGCCGAGGTACACGCGTTGCGCATGGCTGGCGAAAAAGCCAAAGGTGCCACGGCGTATGTCACACTCGAACCTTGTAGTCATCATGGTCGTACGCCGCCATGTTGCGATGCGTTGATTGCTGCGGGTGTCACGCGCGTGGTTGCCGCGATGCAGGATCCTAACCCGCAGGTCGCTGGGCGTGGACTTTATCGTTTGCAACAGGCTGGCATTGAGGTCAGCCACGGCCTGATGATGAGTGAAGCCGAGCAATTGAATAAAGGCTTTCTCAAGCGCATGCGCACCGGCTTTCCTTATATCCAGTTAAAACTTGGCGCGTCGCTAGATGGTCGCACGGCGATGGCGAGCGGCGAAAGCCAGTGGATCACGTCTCCTCAGGCGCGACGCGATGTACAACGTCTGCGTGCGCAAAGTCATGCCATTTTAACCAGCAGCGCAACAATCATGGCGGACGATCCAGCCTTAACAGTGCGTTGGTCTGAACTGGATGAACAAACTCAGGGGCTCTACCCGCAACACAATCTCCGCCAGCCGGTACGTATTGTGATTGATAGCCAAAATCGCGTGACGCCGGAACATCGCATTGTGCAGCAGCCCGGCGAAACTTGGTTCGCGCGTACGCAGGAAGATTCTCGCGAGTGGCCGGAAACGGTGCGAACCTTGCTGATTCCAGAGCATAAAGGTCATCTGGATCTGGTTGTATTGATGATGCAACTGGGTAAACAGCAGATTAATAGCATCTGGGTGGAAGCTGGGCCAACGCTCGCTGGCGCATTGCTACAGGCGGGCTTAGTCGATGAGCTGATTGTCTATATCGCACCTAAACTATTAGGCAGTGACGCCCGCGGATTATGTACGTTGCCGGGGCTTGAGAAATTAGCCGACGTCCCCCAATTTAAATTCAAAGAGATACGTCATGTAGGCCCGGATGTTTGCCTGCATTTAGTGGGTGCATGATCTCCCGGCTCGAAAGGGAAGCAGCGCACGAAATATTATGCTAAAATCCGCCCCCCTGCGGGGCCATACTCGAACCCGAAGGAAGAAAATGAACATTATTGAAGCTAACGTTGCTACCCCGGACGCTCGCGTCGCCATCACCATCGCGCGTTTCAACAACTTTATCAATGACAGCCTGCTGGAAGGTGCAATTGACGCACTGAAACGTATCGGTCAGGTAAAAGATGAAAACATTACCGTTGTTTGGGTGCCTGGTGCCTATGAGCTGCCGCTGGCGGCGGGTGCACTGGCTAAAACCGGTAAATATGACGCGGTGATTGCGCTGGGTACGGTTATTCGTGGTGGCACTGCCCACTTTGAATATGTCGCTGGTGGTGCAAGCAACGGCCTGGCGCATGTTGCCCAGGACAGCGAAATTCCGGTTGCTTTTGGTGTTCTGACCACTGAAAGCATTGAACAAGCGATCGAACGTGCTGGCACCAAAGCTGGCAACAAAGGTGCAGAAGCTGCACTGACCGCGCTTGAAATGATTAATGTATTGAAAGCCATCAAGGCCTGAAATTAGTAAGGGGAAATCCGTGAAACCTGCTGCTCGTCGCCGCGCTCGTGAGTGTGCCGTCCAGGCGCTCTACTCCTGGCAGTTGTCCCAGAACGACATCGCTGATGTTGAATACCAGTTCCTGGCTGAACAGGATGTAAAAGACGTTGACGTCCTGTACTTCCGTGAGCTGCTGGCCGGGGTGGCGACTAACACCGCATACCTCGACGGACTGATGAAGCCGTACCTGTCCCGTCTGCTGGAAGAACTGGGCCAGGTAGAAAAAGCAGTACTGCGCATTGCGCTGTACGAGCTGTCTAAACGTAGCGATGTGCCATACAAAGTGGCCATTAACGAAGCGATCGAACTGGCGAAATCGTTCGGCGCAGAAGACAGCCATAAGTTCGTCAACGGCGTACTCGATAAAGCAGCACCTGTGATTCGCCCTAACAAAAAGTGATATCCAGGCCGGTAGATTCACGGAAGACCGTTCCGCGATCGCCGGCCTTTTCTTTTTTACCTGCTGAGGCATAACGTATGGCATGTGGCGAGTTCTCCCTGATTGCCCGTTATTTTGACCGTGTAAGAAGTTCTCGTCTTGATGTCGAACTGGGCATTGGCGACGATTGCGCACTTCTCAATATCCCCGAGAAACAGACCCTGGCGATCAGCACTGATACGCTGGTGGCGGGCAACCATTTCCTCCCTGATATCGATCCTGCGGATCTGGCATATAAAGCACTGGCAGTGAATTTAAGCGATCTGGCAGCGATGGGGGCCGATCCGGCCTGGCTGACGCTGGCATTAACCTTACCGGACGTCGACGAAGCGTGGCTTGAGTCCTTCAGCGACAGTTTGTTTGATCTTCTCAATTATTACGATATGCAACTCATTGGCGGCGATACCACGCGTGGGCCATTATCAATGACGCTGGGTATCCACGGCTTTGTTCCGATGGGGCGAGCCTTAACGCGCGCTGGGGCGAAACCGGGTGACTGGATCTATGTGACCGGTACACCGGGCGATAGCGCCGCCGGGCTGGCGATTTTGCAAAACCGTTTGCAGGTTGCCGATGTTAAAGATGCGGACTACTTGATCAAACGTCATCTCCGTCCATCTCCGCGTATTTTACAGGGACAGGCACTGCGCGATCTGGCAAATTCAGCTATCGATCTCTCTGACGGTCTGATTTCCGATCTCGGGCATATCGTGAAAGCCAGCGACTGCGGCGCACGTATTGACCTGGCATTGCTGCCGTTTTCTGATGCGCTTTCTCGCCATGTTGAACCGGAACAGGCGCTGCGCTGGGCGCTCTCTGGCGGTGAAGATTACGAGTTGTGTTTCACGGTGCCGGAACTGAACCGTGGCGCGCTGGATGTGGCTCTCGGACATCTGGGCGTACCGTTTACCTGTATCGGGCAAATGACTGCCGATATCGAAGGGCTTTGTTTTATTCGTGACGGCGAACCTGTCACATTTGACTGGAAAGGATATGACCATTTTGCCACGCCATAAAGATGTCGCGAAAAGTCGCCTGAAGATGAGTAATCCGTGGCATCTGCTTGCTGTTGGATTTGGTAGTGGATTAAGCCCAATTGTTCCAGGCACGATGGGGTCGCTGGCGGCGATTCCATTCTGGTATCTGATGACCTTTTTGCCCTGGCAGCTCTATTCGCTGGTAGTCATGCTGGGGATCTGTATCGGCGTCTATCTTTGTCATCAAACGGCGAAAGACATGGGCGTGCACGATCACGGCAGCATTGTCTGGGACGAATTTATTGGTATGTGGATCACGCTCATGGCGCTGCCGACCAATGACTGGCAGTGGGTCGCCGCCGGGTTTGTGATTTTCCGTATCCTGGATATGTGGAAACCGTGGCCGATCCGCTGGTTTGACCGCAATGTACATGGCGGCATGGGGATCATGATAGATGATATTGTCGCCGGGGTGATCTCCGCTGGCATCCTGTACTTTATCGGTCATCATTGGCCGCTGGGTATTCTTTGATGCCATTGACCGGGTGGTGTAGTCGATTCCAGACCACCCGGTTTGATTTATAAATGAACAGAGCCCCAATTTGGGGGCACTCTGTTAAAGTAAAACCCGACATCACCGAATATACTATGCGGCGATATTTCAAGGTGTATCTTTGTCACTCATAATTCAATGACACTGAAATATCGTCAGTCGACGAACTCATAATAATTGCTCATATTCTCTGACTGTTGACGAAAAATATCATCAAAATTATTCTCAATGGTTTCGGTCATAGTGTTGAATAAATTTTTAGAAAGTTCATCTATTTTGTCTTGAATCTTTGATTTTATTTCATCTTGAATTTCACGGGTAACCAAAAGTTGGTCCAATTGATCATCCATTTTGTATTTTGCAATTAATTGTGCAGTTAAAGGTATTTTCTTTAAATAATCATTTTTTGTTAGTTTATACTGGTCTTTGAAATCTTGTTTGGCTTGTGCTTGTATATATTTAAAAAATTCATTATACTTTTTCCTGCTTATTTTTCCTTGAAGATTCATTGCGCGATTGAATATTTCCTTTAAATGCTTATTGTAGAAAATAAAATTATCGACATCTTGTTTTATTTTAATAACTGTTGATTTTTCTTCAAAGTTTAATGACTCAGGGTTTTTATCTGATTCAATATAGTCAAGAATAATTTTTGCTAATGGGCTAATGTCTTTTTCTTCTGTTGATTCTGCTTCTTTTTTTAATATTGGGTTAAAAAGGTCGGTACGGTAAAGTTTCGTGCCTTTCATCCTGACGATGTCAGGAAGAATAGTGTTTGAAAGATTAGCCTCGCTAAAGTCCACCTTTTGGCAATCACTTTCTGATAAATCTGCCCAATTGAAAGTGGTTTTAACACAGGAGCAGTTAGTTAGAATCATCCCTTTCGTTTCATTCCCATGTGTTTTTTGATAAGTTATCCTTTGTATTATTTGATCTCCTTCTGGATATTGCATCTCAGGTTCTTTACCATATATCACCGCATTATCAAGAATTGCGCCAGTGCAATTCATATTTGTTAGATCGCATTTCATAAATCTACAACTGTTAAAATTAGCTTTTGTACAATTCGCCTTTGTAAAATTGACGTCATCAAAATAAGTATGTTCGAAGTTGACATTGGAGAAGATACAGTTTTCCATATTCATATTGGAAATATTACTGTGTCCTAAATATAGGCCGCTGAAATCGACAACTCCATTATTATCCTTATCTAATTTGATAGAATACATATTTACTACCTCGTTCATAACAGAGATAGTTCCAGTGACTACCAAACTATTTTGGTTATCAGAAAATATAATCTCATGCTTGAACGTAGTGTTGTATGGCTCTGGAAATGTAGAGGCTATTTTCTTCCAGAAACAACAAAGCGTGGTCTGCCTCTGTTTGGGCGAGAGGAGATTAAAATCCAGATTTAAATATGAGTCTAAATCTGAGTTTGCATCTATATTAAAGTTGGGATCCGGTTCTATACGTTCATTTCCAATACTTAATGTATTCATGTATTTATTAATTGATTTAAATGCCTTTTGTTTATCAGTGTATAGAAAAAAATCACAAATTATGTCCCATAGTTTTTCAATAAAATTTTTATTGTAATCTCTTTTCGTTGATTTTATTAAATCTTCAACCGGTACATCAGAAAACCGGATAGGTTGGCTGGAAATGGTTTTCATCATGATTGTAATCCTCTTACATTGACTAAATAAGACAGTTTTAGGGGATATTACCTGGAGAAACTATCAAAAATCGCTCAAAGGGATGAAGATGATGAATAGCTGCAAACTCATTCACCAAGAATTTCTCTTGCAGAGGTGGATTATGGTTACAGAAGATGATGGGAGGTACGTTGTCCCCATCATCGCAGACGATGGGGGATTCAGCAGATAAAATGGGTGAAAAGCGAAATTTACTTAAATCCTACTACCGGATGTGGCTTATACGGCGTTTCCAGCTCGGCAATCTGTTCCGGCTTTAAAGTGATATCTACCGCGTTCAGCAGCTCATCAAGCTGTTCCTCCCGCGAAGTACCAATAATCGGCGCGGCAATGCCCGGTTTACTCAACAACCATGCCAGCGCGACTTGTGCTCGCGTTGCCCCCAGTTCTTCACTGACGCCAGTTAACCGTTCTGCTATCTGCGCGTCATTTTCGTCGCTTTCATTGTAGAGATTTTTTCCTACTTCATCGGAAACCAGTCGTGCGGTGGTTTCTCCCCAGGGACGCGTCAGACGTCCCCGCGCCAGCGGACTCCACGGAATCACCGCTACGCCTTCCTGATAACACAGCGGCAGCATTTCACGCTCTTCTTCGCGATAAATCAGATTGTAGTGATCCTGCATACTGACAAACTGCGCCCAGCCGTGCTGTTTTTGCAGTTCCAGCGCCTGAGCAAACTGCGAGGCGTGCATGGATGACGCGCCGATATAACGCGCTTTCCCGGCTTTTACCACGTCGTTCAGGGCTTCCAGCGTCTCTTCGATCGGCGTGTTGTAATCCCAGCGATGAATTTGCAGGATATCGACATAATCCATGCCGAGACGTCGCAAGCTGTCGTCAATAGAGCGCAAAATTTGCGCACGGGATAATCCTTCCGGCAAATCACCAACGCGATGGAACACTTTAGTTGCAACGACCACGTCTTCACGACGGGCAAAGTCCCGCAGTGCACGACCGACGATCTCTTCGCTGCTGCCGTCAGAATAACTATTGGCGGTATCAAAGAAATTTATGCCGCCTTCCAGCGCGCGTTTAATGATGGGACGGCTGCTCTCTTCGGGCAGTGTCCATGCGTGATTACCGCGATCCGGCTCACCAAAGGTCATACAGCCGAGGCAAAGTCGGGAAATGCGAAGGTCGGTTTTTCCTAAGGGGTTGTATTGCATGCTGCCACTCCTGCCATACTCGTCATACTTCAAGTTGCATGTGCTGCGGCTGCATTCGTTCACCCCAGTCACTTACTTATGTAAGCTCCTGGGGCTTCACTCGTTTGCCGCCTTCCTGCAACTCGAATTATTTAGAGTCTATGAATAATTTCTTAAGCATAGCAGGAGTGGAGTAGGGATTATGCCAGCCAGGCTTTGATTTTGGCTTCCATACCGGCGGCATCGAGGCCGAGTTCAGCGCGCATTTCTTCCTGCGTTCCTTGTGGAATAAAGAAGTCCGGCAGGCCAATATTCAGCACGGGTACTGGTTTACGATGGGCCATCAGCACTTCGTTCACGCCGCTGCCTGCGCCGCCCATAATGGCGTTTTCTTCAATGGTGATCAGCGCCTCGTGGCTGGCGGCCATTTCCAGAATTAACGCTTCATCAAGCGGCTTCACAAAACGCATATCGACCAGCGTAGCGTTCAGCGACTCTGCGACTTTCGCTGCTTCCGGCATCAGCGTACCAAAGTTGAGGATCGCCAGTTTCTCGCCACGACGCTTCACAATGCCTTTGCCAATCGGGAGCTTTTCCAGCGGCGTCAGTTCTACGCCTACCGCGTTGCCGCGAGGGTAACGCACCGCTGACGGGCCATCGTTATAATGATAGCCGGTATAGAGCATCTGGCGACATTCGTTTTCATCGCTCGGGGTCATAATGACCATTTCCGGAATGCAGCGTAGGTAAGAGAGATCAAACGCGCCCTGATGGGTTTGACCGTCAGCACCGACAATACCCGCACGGTCAATGGCGAACAGAACCGGGAGCTTTTGAATCGCCACGTCATGCAGCACCTGATCATAGGCGCGTTGCAGGAAAGTGGAGTAAATCGCGACAATGGGTTTGTACCCACCAATCGCCAGACCCGCAGCAAAGGTCACTGCGTGTTGCTCGGCGATTGCCACGTCGAAGTAGCGATCCGGGAATTTACGTGAAAACTCGACCATGCCAGAACCTTCGCGCATCGCCGGGGTAATCGCCATCAGCTTGTTGTCTTTTGCTGCGGTTTCGCACAACCAGTCGCCAAAAATTTTTGAATAGCTTGGCAGGCCGCCGCTGCTTTTCGGCAGGCAACCGCTGGAGGGGTCAAATTTAGGTACGGCGTGGAAGGTGATTGGATCTTTTTCTGCCGGTTCGTAACCACGACCTTTTTTGGTCATGATATGCAGGAACTGCGGGCCTTTCAGGTCGCGCATGTTCTTAAGCGTGGTAATAAGCCCCAGCACATCGTGACCGTCAACCGGGCCGATGTAGTTAAAGCCCAGCTCTTCAAACAGCGTGCCTGGTACTACCATGCCTTTAATATGTTCTTCGGTACGTTTGAGCAGCTCTTTAATGGGCGGAACGCCGGAGAATACTTTTTTCCCGCCTTCGCGCAGTGAAGAGTAAAGCTTACCGGAAAGCAGCTGCGCCAGATGGTTGTTGAGCGCGCCAACATTTTCGGAAATCGACATTTCATTATCGTTGAGAACCACCAGCATATCGGGACGGATATCGCCCGCGTGGTTCATCGCTTCAAACGCCATGCCTGCGGTAATCGCGCCATCGCCAATGACACAGACGGTGCGGCGATTT
The DNA here is from genome assembly GCF_009820205.1 of Escherichia sp. HH26CH. Taxonomy (NCBI): domain Bacteria; kingdom Pseudomonadati; phylum Pseudomonadota; class Gammaproteobacteria; order Enterobacterales; family Enterobacteriaceae; genus Escherichia; species Escherichia sp. HH26CH. The sequence goes on along the minus strand of NZ_VNXM01000039.1, from coordinate 19,099 downwards.
TTGCCTTCTTTCTCGGCAGCAACCGCAATACCAATTCCGGCACTGATAGAGGTTGATGAATGCCCGACGCTTAACACGTCATATTCACTTTCGCCGCGCCACGGGAACGGGTGCAGGCCGCCTTTTTGACGGATGGTGCCTATTTTGTCGCGGCGTCCGGTCAAAATTTTATGCGGATAAGCCTGATGCCCCACATCCCAAATCAATTGGTCAAACGGGGTGTTATAGACGTAGTGCAGCGCTACGGTCAGCTCGACCGTGCCCAGCCCGGAGGCGAAGTGCCCGCTGGAACGGCTCACGCTGTCGAGTAAATAGCGGCGCAGTTCGTCGCAGAGTTTCGGTAAACTCTCTTTTGGCAACAGTCGTAACTCCTGGGTGGAGTCGACCAGTGCCAGGGTCGGGTATTTGGCAATATCAAAACTCATCAGGGGCCTATTAATACTTATTGTTTATTTATTACGCTGGATGATGTAGTCCGCTAGCGCTTCCAGTGCCGAGGTATCGAGTGACTGTTCAGCCAGTTGTTTTAGCGACTGGCGGGCATCGTCGATCAGATCCTGGGCTTTCTTCCGGGCTTGCTCAAGACCCAGAAGTGCAGGGTAGGTACTTTTACCAAGTTGCTGGTCGGCACCCTGGCGTTTACCCAACGTTGCAGTATCTCCCACCACATCCAGGATGTCATCCTGAACCTGGAAGGCAAGGCCGATGCTCTCTGCGTACTTGTCGAGAATTGGCAGAGCACGACGTCCTTTATCTCCGGCGCTTAATGCACCAAGACGAACGGCGGCGCGAATTAATGCGCCGGTTTTATGGCGATGAATACGCTCGAGTGCGTCCAGAGGTACGTGTTTGCCTTCCGCATCTAAATCTAATGCCTGACCACCGCACATTCCGCCAATACCGCTGGCGCTCGCCAGTTCAGAAATCATCGAAATTCTGTCGCGATCCGACACTTCCGGCATATCGGCATCACTTAAAATCGAGAACGCCAGCGTTTGTAAAGCGTCGCCCGCGAGAATCGCGTTTGCTTCGCCAAACTTCACATGGCAGGTCGGCAAACCGCGACGCAGATCGTCATCATCCATTGCCGGTAAATCATCATGAATTAATGAATACGCGTGGATACACTCCACGGCGGCAGCGGGTGCGTCCAGCGTGTTTGTGCTAACGCCGAACATATGGCCGGTGGCATAAACCAGGAACGGTCGCAGGCGCTTACCACCTAATAATGCGCCATACTGCATGGTTTCGACCACGGGAGTGTTCTGAAAGGGCAGTGGGGCAATAAAACGGCTCAGCGCCTGGTTGGCCTGCTTAACGCAGGCTTCGAGTTGCTGCGGAAAGTCCATTACTCATTGTCCGGTGTAAAAGGAGTTAAAGAGGCGTCTTCATTGTCAGACAGCAGAATTTGTACGCGCTGTTCGGCTTGTTGTAATTTGGCCTGCCCCTGACGTGCCAGCTGCACGCCACGTTCGAACTCGTTCAGCGCCTCTTCCAGCGGCAGGTCGCCACTTTCCAGACGGGTTACAATCTGTTCCAGCTCGCTCAGCGCCTTTTCAAAGCTGGCGGGCGCCTCATTTTTCTTCGGCATAATGAATGTCTGACTCTCAATATTTTTCGCCCCGTCATGGTAACGGACTCAGGGCAAATAGCAAATAACGCGCAATGGTAAGGTGATGTGCGCAGCAAAGCGATGTTAGTGGTATACTTCCGCGCCTGGATGCAGCCGCAGGTGTGGGCTGCTGTATTTTTCCCTATACAAGTCGCTTAAGACTTGCCAACGAACCATTGCCGCCATGAAGTTTATCATTAAATTGTTCCCGGAAATCACCATCAAAAGCCAATCTGTGCGCTTGCGCTTTATAAAAATCCTTACCGGGAACATTCGTAACGTTTTAAAGCACTATGATGAGACGCTCGCTGTCGTCCGTCACTGGGATAACATCGAAGTTCGCGCAAAAGATGAAAACCAGCGTCTGGCTATTCGCGACGCCCTGACCCGTATTCCGGGTATCCACCATATTCTCGAAGTCGAAGACGTGCCGTTTACCGACATGCACGATATTTTCGAGAAAGCCTTGGTTCAGTATCGCGATCAGCTGGAAGGTAAAACCTTCTGCGTACGCGTGAAGCGCCGTGGTAAACATGAGTTTAGCTCGATTGATGTGGAACGTTACGTCGGCGGCGGTTTAAATCAGCATATTGAATCCGCACGCGTGAAGCTGACCAATCCGGATGTGACTGTCCATCTGGAAGTTGAAGACGATCGTCTCCTGCTGATCAAAGGTCGTTACGAAGGTATTGGCGGATTCCCAATCGGCACTCAGGAAGATGTGCTTTCGCTCATTTCCGGTGGTTTCGACTCCGGAGTTTCCAGCTATATGTTGATGCGTCGCGGCTGCCGCGTGCATTACTGCTTCTTTAATCTCGGCGGCGCGGCGCATGAAATTGGTGTTCGTCAGGTGGCGCATTATCTGTGGAACCGTTTTGGTAGCTCCCACCGCGTGCGTTTTGTCGCCATTAACTTTGAGCCGGTCGTCGGTGAAATTCTCGAGAAAATCGACGACGGTCAGATGGGCGTAATCCTCAAACGTATGATGGTGCGTGCCGCGTCTAAAGTGGCTGAACGTTACGGCGTACAGGCGCTCGTCACCGGCGAAGCGCTGGGACAGGTGTCCAGCCAGACGCTAACCAACCTGCGCCTGATTGATAACGTCTCCGATACGCTGATCCTGCGTCCGCTGATCTCTTACGACAAAGAGCACATCATCAACCTGGCTCGCCAGATTGGCACCGAAGATTTTGCCCGCACCATGCCGGAATACTGCGGTGTTATCTCCAAAAGCCCGACCGTGAAAGCGGTTAAGTCGAAGATTGAAGCGGAAGAAGAGAAGTTCGACTTCAGCATTCTCGATAAAGTGGTTGAGGAAGCGAATAACGTTGATATCCGCGAAATCGCTCAGCAGACCGAGCAGGAAGTGGTGGAAGTGGAAACCGTCAACGGCTTCGGCCCGAACGACGTGATCCTCGATATCCGTTCTGTTGATGAACAAGAAGATAAGCCGCTGAAAGTTGAAGGTATCGACGTGGTTTCTCTGCCGTTCTATAAACTGAGCACCAAATTTGGCGATCTCGACCAGAACAAAACCTGGCTGTTGTGGTGTGAGCGCGGGGTGATGAGCCGTCTGCAGGCGCTCTATCTGCGCGAGCAGGGCTTTAACAATGTGAAGGTGTATCGCCCGTAATTTGTGGTTTTTACGTCGCATCTGGTCAGATGCGACGTTTACTGCATCCGACACTACTCGTAATAATTATAAATCCCTGCCGCCATCACCAGTTGTGATGCCACCTCATGGGCTTTTTCACGCCCAACCAACAGGTCGATAATTTTCAGACCAAAATCAATAGCCGTACCTGGCCCCTGACTGGTCAGCAATTTTACCCGAGCATCCCAGACGACGCGCTTGTCCTGCCATTGTTCAGCGGGAATTTTGTCTTTCAACGTCGGGAAGCCGGTCATATTGCCAATCGGGAAGATATCATGAGGCACCAGCACGGTGGCTGGCGCGGCGCAAATAGCCGCGACGATACGCCCGGAACGGTGGAACTGTTTCACGGTTTCAACCAGCAGGGTGCTATCACGAAAACACTCCGCGCCTTTAATGCCACCAGGCAGCACGATCACGTCATATTCGCCATCAGCTACTTCGACCAGCGGCGCATCCGCCAGCAGCTTCACGCCGCGTGAGCAGGTAATTGCCAGGTTACCATCGCTGGCGACGCTGGCAGTGGTGACGTTGATACCGCCGCGAACCAGCAGATCGATAGTGGTGACGGCTTCAGTCTCTTCACTACCAGGGGCGAGGCAAACCAGTGCCGATGCGCTCATATTCACTCTCCTTTCTTTTTACCATTTCAAACAGGCGGGTGTTTTCCGGTACGGCAATCCCATGCGCGCGAGCGCGGCGTAAGAGAAAACCAGTGATATAGTCGATTTCGGTGTGGCGCAGCGCGCGGATATCCTGCAACATCGACGAAATGTTTTCCGCCGTTGCATCAATCACCTGCATAACATAATCACGCAAATCTTCCGCTGAAGTATGATGCCCTTCGCGTTCGATCACCGCCGCGACTTCTTCGCATATCTGCATAATGTCTTGCGGATGATGACGTAATTCACCATTCGGGCAATTCCAGATGGCGGTCAGTGGATTAATCACACAGTTGACTGCCAGCTTGCGCCACAGCTCGGCGCGAATATTGTTATGCCACGCGACGTCAGGTAACACGGTTTGCAAAATATCCGCCAGATAACTGTAATCGCCATCCTGTTGCCGTGCCGGGCCAATATGCGTGATACCGTTTGCCACATGAATAATGACATTGCCGTCGCGGCGGGCGGCATGAGTGGTGGTGCCCATCAGTAATGGCTGCTGAATGTTTTGCAACTCTTCGATGGTGCCCATGCCGTTGTGAATTAACAGTATTGGCGTGGTTACAGGCAGTGTGGACGCGAGGCTTTTGACGGCATCGGAAACCTGCCATGCTTTCAGCGTCACCAGGAGCAGATCGCTGGTGGCGAGAAAATCGGGATCGTTGGCGGTCAGAGACTCATTAAATATCGAACCGTCGGTTTCAACCAGATTCACGCTACAATAAGGTTGCGGTACGCGCAGCCAGCCCTGAACGTCGTGACCCTGTTTGCAAAGTGCTGTAAGCCATAATTGCCCTAAGGCACCGCATCCCAATACGGTAATTTTCATTGTTCCTCCTCACCCGCAACCACTCCGGGTGTTCAATAAGGCTATCCCTTAATTGTGCATGCTGTTGCGACTATGCACAATTAAGGGATACGTCCTGGTGCAGGACTGTCGGTTATTTAACTTTGCAGGTATTATGCTTCGCATCAAAAATGAAGGGAGAGGAAAAGATGCCATCTTTCGATATTGTCTCTGAAGTTGATCTTCAGGAAGCACGAAACGCGGTCGATAACGCGAGCCGCGAAGTGGAGTCCCGTTTTGACTTCCGTAACGTTGAAGCCTCATTTGAGCTGAACGACGCCAGCAAAACCATCAAAGTGTTGAGCGAGTCCGACTTCCAGGTCAATCAGTTGCTGGATATTCTGCGTGCCAAGCTGCTGAAGCGCGGCATTGAAGGCAGTTCGCTGGATGTACCGGAAAATATCGTTCATAGCGGTAAAACCTGGTTTGTGGAAGCGAAACTGAAACAGGGCATTGAAAGCGCGACCCAGAAGAAAATCGTCAAGATGATCAAAGACAGCAAACTGAAAGTGCAGGCGCAAATTCAGGGCGATGAGATCCGTGTGACGGGCAAATCTCGTGATGATTTGCAGGCTGTCATGGCGATGGTACGTGGTGGCGATCTGGGTCAGCCGTTCCAGTTCAAAAACTTCCGCGATTAATCGCGACAACCTGCGCTTTGTTCATGTCAGATGCGGCATGAACGCCTGATTCGGCCTACAAAGATTTGTCACTCAGGAACTTTGTAGGCCTGAAAAGCGTAGCGCAACAGGCAATTCGCCTCGTTTTTTATGCCTGACGAATTGCCTGTTCAACCTCAAAGCGATTCGTCACTTTGCTGTCGATTTTCACATAAGCTGAATGTTCTTCTTCTGCAATCAACACTTCTTTGACACCCGCAGTTTCCATCAAACGCACTTTTAACGTCTCGTTTGTGGCAATGTCCGATGGGATTTCAATGCGCAAACTGCTGACATACGGAGGTTCTTTCATGGTACTGGCGACTGCCAGCCACACTGCGGCCAGCATTGCGCCAGCGAGAAATACGCCCTGACCGTCAAACATGCCGTCAATCCAGCCACCCAGCGAACCGCCAATGGCCACACCAAGAAACTGGCTGGTGGAGTAAACGCCCATCGCCGTGCCTTTGTAACCGGCTGGCGACTCTTTACTGATAAGCGAGGGGAGGAGGGCTTCCATCAAATTAAACGCCACAAAGAAAAGCTGCACTCCAACCACCAGTTGCCAGAACTGCGTTTGTGCGTTCCACAACACAATTTCCGCAACCACGATCAGCCCGACGCAGAAGACAAAGACTTGCTTCATTTTGCGCTTAACTTCCGCGTAGATAATGAAAGGCACAACCGAGCCAAAGGCGATTAACATCGTCGCCAGATAGACCTTCCAGTGTTCAGCCGCCGGGAACCCTGCATCAGCCAACTGTCCGGGCAGGGCAACAAACGTCGACATCAGCAGCATGTGCAGACACATAATGCCGAAGTTGAGTTTCAGCAGTCGCGGTTCTGCCAGCACTTTGCTGAAACTGCCTTTCACCATTCCGGACTCACGATTAAGTACGTGCGTGCTGCTGTTGGGCACCACCCAAATGGTCAACGCAATGCCGGTTGTTGCCAGAATAGCGATCATCCAGAACAGCGCGTGCAGTCCAAGTTTGTGAGTGATGATAGGGCCAAGTACCATCGCAATGGCGAAGGTAATACCAAAACTCACGCCGATAAACGCCATCGCTTTGGTACGGTTTTGTTCGCGCGTGAGATCAGAAAGTAGCGCCATAACGGCAGCGGCAATCGCTCCAGAACCTTGTAACGCCCGGCCCAGAATAATTCCCCAGATTGAGTCGGAAAGCGCAGCGATAACACTACCGGCAGCAAACACCGCCAGCCCGCCGACAATTAATGGTTTGCGACCAATACGGTCTGAGAGCAGGCCAAACGGAATCTGAAAAACGGCCTGAGTCAGGCCATAAATACCAATGGCAATACCGATTAATGCTTCACTGGCACCTTGCAGTGCCATACCGTACGTAGTTAGAACCGGCAGTACCATAAACATGCCCAGCATGCGCAATGAAAATACGGTCCCTAAACCCCAGGTCGCGCGCCGCTCACCTGGCGTCATTTTATAATCGTTCATTACCACCTCTTAAAAAATTGCCCACATAGTGTAGTGCGGAGCGCATGTTGGGTAAACAGAGTGTTAATGAGTAAATATTACATAAGAGCGTGATTTTTACGTCAGGCATGCGCTTCTCTCGTATTCTTGCCATTAATACTTTGTGTGTTAAATATAACAAATGAAAAGCTCACCTGATTTTATCCTGCCACGAATGATATTATTTTCGGATTTGTTGATGAGCGTGTGATTTTTTATTAAAGGATGGTGTTATTTTATCGCAATAAATAGAGGTGTTGGAGGTGCTGGTTATTCTGCTTCAGCTTAAATGTTTACTTATTACCTGAGGTTGTTATGGCTGTGTATTTATTCATGAAGTGGATGTTTGGTGGTTAGGTATATTGAAAAATATAGTGATGGATGCATAAAGGTTATTTATGTTAAATGAAAAGAGTTTATTGGCTATTTTATTAATTGCCTCACAAGGTTCACTGGCAAGCGAGAAAGCGCATGAATTGTATGACAGCATATACAGTGAAAAGCCTGCCCCCGATGTGATAAGGACACTGCATAAAATGGCTGAGTCGGGGGATGTCGACGCGCAAAGCCTGTTAGGCTGGGAATATTATCAGCCCCGCTACGATACCAAACCCAACGTTCAGGAAGCCATTAAATGGTTCGAGTTAGCCGCTAAACAAGGTGATGAAGAAGCTCCGTTAGCGCTGGGGGATATCTACTACGAAGGTGAACAGGTGCGGGTGGATTATGCCAAAGCGTATGCGTTATTTAATCAGGCTACGCAACGCGGTGTGAATTTAGCATGGTCCAGGTTGGGCATGATGTACGCCAATGGTCAGTATGTCGAGGTGGATTGTAGTAAAGCGAAAGAATATCTTGATAAGGGTGTTCACATTTATGCTGGTCCGGAAGACTTTATGGCCGCCTGTCGAAAAGATATGATTGACAGAAAAACGGTTGACGATACGTTACCTGTGATCACGATTACCCGTTCTGGAATGCGGGATAATTTTTTAGATAAAGGTTTTTCCTGCATGGATAGCCTCTTTGCCAAAACCAATAATTTAGGCGAAGTGGCCAATCTTCGTGTTACGTACAACATCAAGAGTCCGTCAGGTAAGGAAACTATTCAAACGGTCGGCTTTGCACCTTTCGGCTTAAACCGACTGGATATTAACTTTACAGATTACCGGCTTGATTCATTTACCAGTAATTCGTTGCTTATTCTTTATAAACCGGAATTTGAACGAAAATCTTGTGCAGCTATAAGGACCACAATCGTTGCCGCAACGGCAACCATTAAAGGCAAGGATGTGGACCTGATGAAAGCGGGGGCAATTGAACAAAAGTGGTAACGCTGCTCAGTCCCCGGCTGAGGCAAAACTTGCCATGGCCGGAGGCGATAATAATCTAAGCCGCGAGAATATGCTGAATCGCTAAAAACATCGGTACAGCACCGAAAACATTGGGCCTCGCTGAAAGCTGAACAAAGCCGAGACGAGTATAAAAGTTAATGGCGGCAGGGTCAGCATCAAGATAAACCCCTTTAATTGGTAATGCCCGGTGAATTATTTTTACATGTTCAAAAAAATCACATAGTAGGTCCTGACCAAAGCCCCGCTTTTGATATTTCCGCGCTACCCCTAACATGACTAATCTGACAACACCAATCTCTGAAGGTTGTGAACCCTGAAGGACGCCAGAAACGCGTTGTTTTTCCAGCGAATATGCCGTAAAAGTACAGATGCCAATCAGTTCACCACTTTGTCTGTCAATAAGTGCTTTAGCAGCACAGTCGCTATTACGCACACTTTTCTTTAGCGATGCGCGTACAAATTTATCGATAACAGGGTTACCGCAATCAAACTGTTTTTGCCCAGGATAAGTAATATCAGACTGATAATTACAGGAGAGGACTATGGGCAGAGTAATCTCTTCATGCTTGTCGACCATCGCTGTTTTTCCTTTTCATTAACGCCTTGAGGGCGAGCGTCGGTTGAGCAGGTTCAGCGATGAGTTGGTTCATCAGTTCCCAGCTTTGATTCGAAAGCTCACGGCGACGTTGGTTATCAAGCACACTTTCGGCGCGTTCCATAGCTGCGCTCAAAATAAAAGCGCTTAAATCTACCCCAACGGCTTGCGCAGCTTCACGAAGTTTGTTTTTGGCGTCGGGACTGGTTTTGAGTTCAACCCGCGCATTTTTCAGCGTTTTATCGATATCGGGTAGAGCGACTGTTTTTCCAGGCATTATGACCTCTTTGATTAACTGAATGAAATCGTAGGGAGTCGATCTCATGCATAATACGGCTATCAACCGTATGATTAATTTATGTGCATATGCTCACTCTGTCAAGAGATACGGTTATTAGCCGTATCTCTGTTCTCAGACAATAAAAAAGGTGCCGTAGCACCTTTTTTATAGAGAGGTTGTGTTACCACACAGCAGCCAGCAGCGTATGCGAGTCCGGCACCATAAAATCAACGGACATCATTACCGAGAGGGCAGTGATGGCGATGATAGAGAAGCCGAACAGCTTGCGTGCCCAGATTCGATCATCAGCAACTTTATAACCGCGCAGGGCCATGCCTAACCACCAGACGCTAACCGCCGCGGCGACCACCAGATATTTATATCCAGCGTAACCGCCAAGAGAGAGCATCAGCGTGGCAACAGCAAAGGCGATGATATACAGCGTGATGTGGTTTTTCGCTACCGAAATGCCTTTCACCACCGGCAGTACCGGAATGTTTGCCGCCTGATAATCCTTAAAGCGGAAAATGGCGATGGCATAAGAGTGAGGCATCTGCCACAGGCTGAAGATAGCCAACAGGATTGCTGCGCCGCTATCGAACTCGCCTGTCACTGCACAGTAGCCAATCACCGGCGGCGCTGCGCCGGAGAGCGAACCAATCAACGTGCCGTAGACCGAGTGGCGTTTCATGTACAGGCTGTAGACGCCGACATAAACCACAAAGCCCATCACCCCCAGCCAGCAGGCCAGCGGATTCGCGCCAAACCACAGCAGCATAAAGCCAGCAATACCCAGCAAGGTGGCGTACACCAGCGAGACAGCAGGAGAGATCAGGCCCTTAACCAGCACCCGATTCTTCGTCCTTTCCATCTTTCTGTCGATATCCCTGTCGATGTAGTTGTTAAACACACAACCCGACGCCACAACCAGTGACACCCCAACCAGCGTGTAGATAAACAGGGGATAATCAATGCTGCCCTTTGAGGCCAGCAAGAATCCCCCAATCACCGAGATCAGGTTGCCAAAGATGATGCCTGGTTTCGTTACTTGCAGGTATTGCTTAAACATCATAACCGCCGCTCTTAGTGCATCATCATGTTGTAGTTGAGGTTCCACATAATCCAGATGGAGCCGACAACCAGGATAGCGATGATTAGCACGGTGAAGACAAACGCCGTCATGTTCCAGCCTTCATCTGATTTGGTATTCATGTGCAGGAAGCACACCAGATGCACCAGAACCTGTACCACTGCCATTGCCAGGATTGTTCCCAGAATTACGGCCGGAGAGGCAGCCCCTGTCATCACCATCCAGAACGGAATCACCGTCAGAATGATCGACAGGATAAAACCTGTCATGTAGGTTTTTACGCTGCCATGGGACGCGCCGCTGTGATCGGTAGAATGACTCATTACATCGCCCCCATCAGATAAACAACAGTGAACACACAGATCCAAACCACATCCAGGAAGTGCCAGAACAGGCTCAGACACATGATGCGGGTACGGTTAGTGCTGGTCAGGCCGCGACGGGCGATTTGCACCATCAGCACCGCCATCCAGATAAGACCGGAAGTGACGTGAAGACCGTGCGTGCCGACCAGCGCAAAGAACGCTGACAGGAAGCCGCTGCGATCCGGGCCCATGCCGTTAACAATCAGGTGATGGAATTCATAGATTTCCATCCCGATAAATCCGGCACCAAATAACCAGGTCAACGCCAGCCAGGAGATAACCTGGCTTTTGTTGTTTTTGTACATGGCGATAGCCGCCATGCCGTAGGTGATGGAGCTGAACAACAGCAAGAAAGTTTCAACCAGAACGAACGGCAGTTCGAAAATGTCCTTACCTGTCGGGCCACCTGCGGTGCCGTTCACCAGAACGGCATAGGTAGCAAACAAGATAGAGAACAGAATGCAGTCGCTCATCAGGTAGATCCAAAATCCGAAGATTTTGTTTCCGCCTGCATCGTGGTGCCCGTGTTCGTGCGCGTGGGCAGTCGCGTGCGTCAAAGTATCAGTTGCCATTTTTCAGCCCTGCCTTAGTAATCTCATCGAAATGCTGGTTTTCCAGTTTTTCGATTTCTGCCACCGGCACGTAGTAATCCACGTCCTCGTCGAAGCTTTTCACGATCCAGGTGATGATCATGCCTGCGAAGCCAACAATCGCCAGCCACCAGATATGCCAGATCATGGCGAAACCGAAGATGGTGGAGAAAGCCGCAATGACGATACCGGCACCGCTGTTTTTCGGCATATGAATTTCTTCATAGTGGTCAGGCTTTTTGTACGCTTCGCCTTTCTCTTTCATTTCCCAGAATGCATCACGCTCGTGAACGTGCGGCACAACGGCAAAGTTATAGAACGGAGGCGGAGAAGAGGTTGCCCACTCCAGCGTACGGCCACCCCACGGGTCGCCGGTCAGGTCACGGTTCTGGTCGCGGTCGCGAATAGAAACGTACATCTGAATAACGAGGCAGAGAATACCCAGCGCAATCAGTACTGCACCGCTGGCGGCAATCATCAGCATGGTGTGGAACTGCGGGTCAATCTGCTGGCTCAAACGACGGGTCATACCCATGAAGCCCAGCGCATACAGCGGCATAAAGGCAACGAAGAAGCCGATGATCCAGAACCAGAACGCGCGTTTACCCCAGGTTTCGTTCAGTTTGAAACCGAACGCTTTAGGCCACCAGTAGGTCATCCCTGCGAAGCAGCCGAACACCACGCCGCCGATGATCACGTTATGGAAGTGTGCTATCAGGAACAGGCTGTTATGCAGAACGAAGTCCGCGCCCGGCACTGCCAGCAGCACGCCTGTCATACCGCCCACCGAGAAGGTGACGATAAAACCGATGGTCCACAGCATCGCAGAATGGAACACGATGCGGCCCTGATACATGGTGAACAGCCAGTTGAAGATCTTCACCCCGGTCGGGATGGCGATAATCATCGTGGTGATACCAAAGAAGGCGTTTACGTTCGCGCCCGCACCCATCGTAAAGAAGTGGTGCAGCCAGACGATGAACGACAGCACGGTGATACAGACGGTTGCCCATACCAGCGAGGTATAACCAAACAGACGTTTACGCGAGAAGGTTGCCGCAATTTCGGAGAACACACCGAAAACAGGCAGGATCAGGATGTAAACTTCCGGGTGGCCCCAGGCCCAAATCAGGTTGATGTACATCATCATGTTGCCACCCATATCGTTGGTAAAGAAATGGGTGCCCAGATAGCGATCCAGGGTCAACAACGCGACGGTAACCGTCAGAATTGGGAAGGAAGCAATAATCAGTACGTTCGCGCACAGAGATGCCCAGGTAAATACTGGCATCTTGAACATGGTCATGCCCGGTGCGCGCATCTTCAGAATGGTAACGAAGAAGTTGATACCGGTAAGCGTCGTACCTATACCGGATAGCTGGAGACTCCATATCCAGTAATCGACACCGACTCCCGGACTGTACTCTATTCCCGATAGCGGTGGATAGGCCAGCCAGCCGGTCTGCGCAAATTCGCCCACGCCGAGAGAAACGTTAACCAGAATCACACCAACAACGGTAAACCAGAAGCTTAGGTTGTTGAGGAACGGGAACGCAACATCACGCGCGCCGATCTGCAGCGGAACCACCAGGTTCATCAGACCGATAACGAAAGGCATCGCCACGAAGAAGATCATAATCACGCCGTGCGCGGTGAAGATCTGATCGTAGTGGTGAGGTGGCAGGAAGCCCGCTTCGCCCGCAGAGGCAAGGGCCTGCTGGCTACGCATCATAATGGCGTCAGCAAAACCACGCAGCAACATCACAATCGCCACGATGATATACATGATACCGAGGCGTTTATGGTCAACGGAGGTCAGCCACTCTTTCCACAGGTAGGTCCACTTACCGAAGTAAGTGATCAGGCCAACGAGCGCCAGACCTCCCAAAATAATGCCAGCGATCGTAACCATGACGATAGGTTCATGGAACGGGACTGCATCAAGTGATAATTTTCCGAACATCTTTATTCTTCCTCAACCCCTTTAATGGGCGGATTCCGCGTGGCTCATGTCCATGCCTTCCATACCTTCATGTGCGCTGTGCTCACCTTCTGGCTGGGTCATGTCCATGCTCTTACCGTGAGCCATAAACTTGTTAATCACATCGGCAAACAAGTCTGGTTTCACGTTGGAGAAATATTCCACCTGGTTGTATTCGCTAGGCGCGGCCAGTTTTTCGAACGCTGCCATGTCAGACATGGTGTTCGGCGACTGTTTCGCTTTTGCGACCCACTGGTCGAATTCGGCGCGATCCGGTGTTGCAATAGCTTTGAACTTCATGCCTGAGAAGCCCGGGCCGCTGTAGCTGGCGGAGATACCGTCATAAGTGCCGGGTTCGTTGGCGATCAGATGCAGGCGAGTCTGCATACCGGCCATGGCATAAATCTGGCTACCCAGACGCGGAATGAAGAAGGAGTTCATCACGGAGTTGGAGGTCACTTTGAAGTACACCGGAGTGTTCGCCGGGAAAGCGATTTCATTCACGGTAGCAATGCCCTGTTCCGGGTAGATGAAGAACCATTTCCAGTCCATGGAAACCACTTCGATGGTAATGGGCTTCTCGTCGTGTGCCAGCGGCTTGCTAGGCTCAAGAGCGTGAGTGGTTTTCCAGGTCAGTACCGCAAGGAAGATGATGATTAAGATAGGTACCGTCCAGACCACAGCTTCCACTTTATTGGAGTGTGACCAGTTCGGGCTGTACTTAGCATCTTTATTGCTCGCACGGTACTTCCAGGCGAAACCAACAGCCATCAAGATTGCGGGAATAACGACAATCAACATCAGGCCAAATGCCGTCAGTATCAGTGAACGTTGCTCCAGACCAATCTGTCCTTTGGGATCTAACAGCGCAGAATTACAGCCACTGAGCAATACAGTGCCTGCAAATAATGACAACCATCCCAAACTTTTATTGTATTTCCTGAGTCTCATTTAACGACCTCAATTCCACGGGATCTGGTGGCGTTTAAAGTGTGTGGGCATTTTACGGGAAGGTTACATTACTGTAAACATGATTAAATTCCTGTTACTTGGATTTGGCTGTCAGGTCACATATGTTGCAAAACATATCAAGTTGATTTTAAGAAGCTGTTGCAAAAGGGCGTTATAACGAAAGGGGAGTGCAGAAAGAGTTTGGGCGGGCAATTGGTATAACCAATACAAAATAAAACAATTATTTAACAAATAATTATCATTAAGGTGACAACTGGGTAGTGAGAAAATAAAGACTCATTAGCTGAATCGTGTAAGAAAAATAGAATTCATAAATGGCGTCAATAATTTCCAGACGCTAAGCCGCACAAAAGAACAAATATTAATAAGCGATGCTGATGTTTATTTAGCCGTAATAATTACGGCGAGTGATTACTACGGCTAAATAATATTTACAGATTACGTCAGATGCGTTTTTCGTAGCGCCAGATAATCCAGTAAACCACCAAGCACGACGCCAGAAAGGGCGACTAAAACCCCGACTTCCAACAGCGCAGGCAGGAAAGAGAAGTGCGTCAAATCCAGCGCGTCCATCGTCAACAGCAGTAACCACACGGCCAACAGGCTGACGCCCGCCGCCAATGTCCACATGGCAAAGGCATAACCTGCCGGATATTCGGTGCGGGAGATAAAGTTGTCATTTACCCGTGTATATTCAAGCGTCTGGCGGCAAACCAGCAATAAAATAAGCCCTGGTACGGCGGCGGCGACGGAAAAAAGATAGAACGTCGACCAACCGTGTGATTCAACAAACCAACCTGCCACGGGGCCGACATAAACTCGCCCTACAGCAGAAAGCGCTGAGAGCAGGGCAAATTGAGTAGCGGAAAATGACTTATTACACAGCGTCATTAACAGCGCGACAAAGGCTGATGTACCCATCCCGCCACAGAGGTTTTCGAAAAAGACGGCTGCGCCCATGCTGTAGAGATGCTTATCAGTAATCGACAGCAGCCAGTAACCGGCGTTAGATGCACCTTGTAAAATACCGAAAATCAGCAGCGCCCGGAACAGTGACAGGCGCTGCATCAAAATCCCACCGTACAATGCGCCAACAATGGTCGCCAGTAAGCCAAGCGTTTTGTTAACCACGCCTACTTCACCTGCATCAAACCCGACGCCGCGAATCAAAAACGTGGTTGTCAGGCTCATGGCGAATGCGTCGCCCAGCTTATACAGCACGATAAGAAGCAAAATAAGCCATGCATTATTGCGACCAAAGAAATCACGCAGAGGTGCAACAACCGCTTGTTCCAGCGTTTTGGGCACAGGAACGGTGTCGGTTGGTTCTGGTGCAAGTAACGTCGCGATAATACAGGGGATCAACAGCGCCGCCATCAACCAGTACATGCCCTGCCAGCCCAGCCATTTATCTGCCAGCCACAGGGCTAAGCCGCCGGAAACCAGCATCCCTAAACGGTAACCCAGCACGCTGATTGCCGCGCCCGCACCACGCTCTTCTGCCGGGAGCACATCGGTTTTCCACGCATCGAAGACAATATCCTGGGAGGCAGAGCAAAAAGCGATCACCACCGCCAGTGCCGCCATCCAGCGGAGCTGGGTGCCTGGTTCGAGAAAACCCATCGCCGCAATGGCGACTAATAACAGGATTTGCGTGGCGAGCAGCCAACCGCGCCGCCGCCCGAAAAATGGGGGCGTGTAGCGGTCCATCAGCGGTGACCAGAGGAATTTAAAAACGTAAGCCTGGCCTACCAGAGAGAAGAAACCAATGGTTTTAAGATCGATATTCTCGACCGTCATCCAGGCCTGTAAGGTGCCGGATGTCAGGGCGAGCGGTAGCCCGGAAGCAAAACCCAGAATCAGCAATATGGCTGAACGTGGCTGTTGAAAAATACGTAAATATTGACTGGACATGGGCGTCTACAGGCCCGGCTTGCACCGGGCCAGAGGGCAGAAATTAACGCGCGTTCTGCTTGATGAATTCGTGGATGCTGGTGTCCTGAGACATATCAGCGATGGTATCGGTCAGCACACTGTTAACCGCATCGGCGATATTTTTGTTGGAGGCCTGGAACGCACCTTCAACGTTGTAGCTGGCACGATAGTTTTTGGTCATTTTGTTGCCATTCTGCGCGGTAGCGATGATAGCGATATCCGCTTTGGTGGCGATGTTATAGCGCACGTTGCCCTGGGACACGTCAGCATACAGTTGGCTAACGATGATTTGCAGATTAACCGGGCCATTCGGACCAACCATGTAACCACGCGCGGTCATCTGTTTTTCCAGCACTTCTTGCAGCAGGAAACGCAGATCGCGGGAGGCGGTCAGGGTAACGATTTGATTATCGCGGGTAACTTTTGCCAGCGCCTGATCGGTACGCTGATCGGCACCATTAATGCTTACGGTGACGCCCATCAGGCTTGGATCCTGCTGTGGCAGTGTTATCGTCGGTGAAACTTCAATAGTTGTTGGCGGTTTTGCGCATCCTGCAAGCATAAACAGAGCAACTAACGGGAAGAGGATTTTTTTGAACATGTTCGGGCTCTCAGAGACTCTTAAGCGTGTTTGGTAAAAATTCCCGCCATCATAACATTGCCAACGGCGAGGGGAAGTGGGTAAGGCATGTAAATTCATCATGTTGACGAAATAATCGCCCCTGGTAAAAGAAACGCTGATGCGAGGTCTGTGTTTCAATCTTTAAATCAGTAAACTTCATACGCTTGACGGAAAAACCAGGACGAAACCTAAATATT
Organism: Escherichia sp. HH26CH; assembly: GCF_009820205.1. Classification (NCBI taxonomy): domain Bacteria; kingdom Pseudomonadati; phylum Pseudomonadota; class Gammaproteobacteria; order Enterobacterales; family Enterobacteriaceae; genus Escherichia; species Escherichia sp. HH26CH. The sequence continues at coordinate 2,185 of NZ_VNXM01000039.1, read as the reverse complement.
TGTTGTTAAGCTGCAATGGAAACGGTAAAAGCGGCTAGTATTTAAAGGGATGGATGACATCTCAGCGTTGTCGGAGGAGATATTTCATGATGATACGTGAGCGGATAGAAGAAAAATTAAGGGCGGCGTTCCAACCCGTATTCCTCGAAGTAGTGGATGAAAGCTATCGTCACAATGTCCCAGCCGGCTCTGAAAGCCATTTTAAAGTTGTGCTGGTCAGCGATCGTTTTACGGGTGAACGTTTTCTGAATCGTCATCGAATGATTTACAGTACTTTAGCGGAGGAACTCTCTACTACCGTTCATGCGCTGGCTCTGCATACTTACACTATTAAGGAGTGGGAAGGGTTGCAGGACACCGTCTTTGCCTCTCCTCCCTGTCGTGGAGCAGGAAGCATCGCGTAAAAACGCATTTGCAACTGTCGGCGCTTTTCCAGTATGTTGCTAAAGATTTTATGAAAAACGGCCTGCGGGCCGTTTTGTTTTGTCTGGATTTTGCGCTTTTTGCCCAGCATTCAGACGAAAATTGCCCGGGAATTGTGAAAAAATACGCGACAGCGCGCAATAACCGTTCTCGACTCATAAAAGTGATGCCGCTATAATGCCGCGTCCTATTTGAATGCTTTCGGGATGATTCTGGTAACAGGGAATGTGATTGATTATAAGAACATCCCGGTTCCGCGAAGCCAACAACCTGTGCTTGCGGGGTAAGAGTTGACCGAGCACTGTGATTTTTTGAGGTAACAAGATGCAAGTTTCAGTTGAAACCACTCAAGGCCTTGGCCGCCGTGTAACGATTACTATCGCTGCTGACAGCATCGAGACCGCTGTTAAAAGCGAGCTGGTCAACGTTGCGAAAAAAGTACGTATTGACGGCTTCCGCAAAGGCAAAGTGCCAATGAATATCGTTGCTCAGCGTTATGGCGCGTCTGTACGCCAGGACGTTCTGGGTGACCTGATGAGCCGTAACTTCATTGACGCCATCATTAAAGAAAAAATCAATCCGGCTGGCGCACCGACTTATGTTCCGGGCGAATACAAGCTGGGTGAAGACTTCACCTACTCTGTAGAGTTTGAAGTTTATCCGGAAGTTGAACTGCAGGGTCTGGAAGCGATCGAAGTTGAAAAACCGATCGTTGAAGTGACCGACGCTGACGTTGACGGCATGCTGGATACTCTGCGTAAACAGCAGGCGACCTGGAAAGAAAAAGACGGCGCTGTTGAAGCAGAAGACCGCGTAACCATCGACTTCACCGGTTCTGTAGACGGCGAAGAGTTCGAAGGCGGTAAAGCGTCTGATTTCGTACTGGCGATGGGCCAGGGTCGTATGATCCCGGGCTTTGAAGACGGTATCAAAGGCCACAAAGCTGGCGAAGAGTTCACCATCGACGTGACCTTCCCGGAAGAGTACCACGCAGAAAACCTGAAAGGTAAAGCAGCGAAATTCGCTATCAACCTGAAGAAAGTTGAAGAGCGTGAACTGCCGGAACTGACTGCAGAATTCATCAAACGTTTCGGCGTTGAAGATGGTTCCGTAGAAGGTCTGCGCGCTGAAGTGCGTAAAAACATGGAGCGCGAGCTGAAGAGCGCCATCCGTAACCGCGTTAAGTCTCAGGCGATCGAAGGTCTGGTAAAAGCTAACGACATCGACGTACCGGCTGCGCTGATCGACAGCGAAATCGACGTTCTGCGTCGCCAGGCTGCACAGCGTTTCGGCGGTAACGAAAAACAGGCTCTGGAACTGCCGCGCGAACTGTTCGAAGAACAAGCTAAACGCCGCGTAGTTGTTGGCCTGCTGCTGGGCGAAGTTATCCGCACCAACGAGCTGAAAGCTGACGAAGAACGCGTTAAAGGCCTGATCGAAGAGATGGCTTCTGCGTACGAAGATCCGAAAGAAGTTATCGAGTTCTACAGCAAAAACAAAGAACTGATGGACAACATGCGCAATGTTGCTCTGGAAGAACAGGCTGTTGAAGCTGTACTGGCGAAAGCGAAAGTGACTGAAAAAGAAACCACTTTCAACGAGCTGATGAACCAGCAGGCGTAATTTACGCAGCATAACGCGCTAAATTCGCACAAAGGCCCATCACCGCCAGGTGGTGGGCCTTTTTGTGCACAGAAAACCCCCAGCTAGGCTGGGGGTTCCGGAAAGCTTTCAGCTTTGAGCCAGTTATTAAAACCCCTTT